>ONOZ01000163.1 GCA_900319595.1 uncultured Bacteroidales bacterium
ATTGATTTCTTCTTACTTAACGACAAAAAATATACCCGACCCTGACTTGTTGATTCGTACTTCGGGAGAATTGCGTATAAGTAATTATCTTCTATGGCAAATAGCGTATAGCGAATTATACTTTACAGACGTACTTTGGCCGGATTATACAAAAGAGGATTTATATAAGGCTATTATAGATTATCAAAAAAGGGAAAGAAGATTCGGAAAAACTTCTTCTCAAATAGAAAAAAAGTAAAAATTTTGATGTTTTATAAAATGAAATTAAAAAATTAACGTTATATACCAATTGAACCTAAAAAAACGAAAAGTTTTTAGAAAGATAGATAATGAAAAATATTAAATATATATTGATTTTTATTCTTGTTTTGTTGAGTTTGTTTAATTTGCAAGCCCAACAAGAAGGAGAACTTCTAAACATAGACTATTATTCTCCAAAGGAATATGAGGTAGGGGATATTATCATTAAAGGAGCAGACCATTTAGACCATACAAGTGTTATATTGCTTTCGGGTATTGCAGTGGGGGAGAAGATAATGATTCCTTCCGATAAGTTTTCCTCTGCTATTGACAAATTATGGAAACAAGGTATTTTTGATGATGTACAGATATATGTAACCAAAGTTAAAGGCAGGACGGTATTTTTGGAATATAGCCTGGTAACCAAGCCTCGTCTTTCGCATTTTGACTTTAAGGGTGTGTCGCGTAGTGAGGCAGACAAAATAAAAGAAAGACTGCATATTGCAATGGGTGATGTTGTTACTGACAATCTGAAAAATAACTGTACCAATATAATTTATGATTACTTTGCAGACAAAGGATTTTACAATGCGACCACTGAAATTATAGAAATTAAGGATACTTCCTCTATTCGTAAGGAAAGCCATTTGACGTTTAAGATAAATAAGGGCAAGAAAGTAAAGATAGGACAAATTAAACCAACAGGAAATGAGTTTTTGACAGATAAACAAATTCGCCGTCAAATGAAAAATACCAAAGAATATAGATGGTGGAGAATCTGGAAGTCATCTCGTTTGATAGAAAACGACTATAAAGAAGATAAAGCAAAGATTATAGAAAAATATAACAACGAAGGTTTTCGCGATGCGGCAATAACTTGGGATACTACATATATTCGTCATAAAGATTCTTCAAAAGACGAAATAGTTATCAATATGAATATTTATGAGGGTAAGAAATATTATTTTAGAGATATAACATGGGTAGGCAATACCAAATATACAGCCAAAGAATTGTCGGAACGCTTGCGTATAAATAAAGGAGATGCATATAACAAAGAATTGCTTTCGCGTAACGTTACTTACGACCCAACAGGAAAAGACATTTCATCTTTATATATGGACGATGGATATTTGTTTTTTAGAGTTTTGCCGACAGAAATTAATGTAGAAAACGATTCTATTGATATAGAAATGCGTATCTATGAGGGAACACAAGCACGAATAGGTAAGATAGACATTACGGGTAATACGACAACTAATGATTTTGTTGTACGTAGAGAATTGAAAACTATACCAGGTCAGTTATTTTCTAGAGATGATTTAATGCGTTCTGTTAGGGAAATCCAACAATTAGGATACTTTAATAACGAAAAAATAAATCCTAAAGTAGAGCCCAATGTACAGACAGGAACGGTTGATATTACATACGAATTAAGTGAAGAAAACTCTGGAAATCAAGTGAGTTTCTCTGGCGGTTGGGGAGGCGGCATGCTTTTATTGCAAGGCGGACTAGTATTGACGAATTTTTCTGCCCGTAAATTTTTTGATGCTTCAGCATGGAGACCTTTTCCTGTAGGCGATGGACAAAGGGTGTCTATAAGTTTGCAAACCAATGGTTCATATTATTATGGTGGGTCATTGTCTTTTACAGAACCTTGGCTTGGAGGAAGAAAGCCAACTTCTTTATCTGCTGGAATTTACTATACTTATCAAGATGATTCGTATTATTATGATGTTAGCAATTATCATATAAAGATTCTTGGAGCAAGTGTATCTTTAGGAAAGCGTCTGACTTGGCCTGATGATTACTTTACGTTGGTTCAAGGTATAAAGTATCAACTTTATGATGTTAAGAATGCAAGTGCTTTCATTATGAATACAGGAAAATCTAATAATTTAGCATATACATTAACATTTGGTAGAAATTCTGTTGACCAACCTATATATCCACGAACGGGAAGCGAAATAAGTGCAGAGGGTGCTTTCACTTTCCCTTACTCTTTGGTAAATGGTAAAGATTATACTTCACTTTCCTTGCAAGATAGGTATCGTTGGTTGGAGTATTACAAAATAAATTTGCGTGCTGGGTGGTATATGAATATTGTTGATAATCTTGTTTTGTCTGCTCGCTCACGTTTTGGATTTTTAGGTAGATATAACAATGATATAGACTATTCTCCTTTTGAGCGTTACTATCTTGGAGGCGATGGTTTGACAGGTTGGGCATTGGATGCAAGAGAAGTGGTATCTTTGCGTGGATATGAGTCGGCAGCATTGGCTCCTGACAATGGAGCGACAGTGTTTGACAAATTTACTATGGAATTGCGTTATCCAATAACCTTGAATCCAGCAGCAACTGTTTTTGTTTTGGGTTTTGTAGAGGGCGGAAATTCATGGTCAAACTTTGATGCATTTTCTCCATTCAAGATGTACCGTTCGGCAGGTGTAGGTATAAGAATTTTTATGTCGATGTTCGGTTTGATTGGATTTGATTGGGGATACGGATTTGACCCTGCGTTTGGCGAGAGTAACAGAAGTAAGGGACATTTTCACATATCATTGAACGGCTCAATAGATTAGAATTTGTAAAAAAAGAAATATTAAAATTTAATATTATGAAAAGGATAGTGTTTTTGATAGGCTTGGTTTTATGCACGTATATTGCTAATGCACAAAAATTTGCTTGCGTAGATTCAGAGTATATACTGAGCAATATGCCGGAGTACAAACAAGCACAAAAAGAATTAGAGGAAGCTTCTTTACAATGGCAAAAAGAGGTAGAAAATAAATTGGCAGAAGTTGATAAAATGTATAAACAATATCAAGCAGAGGCGTTGCTTTTGCCTGCAGATTTGAAAACAAAAAAAGAAAATGAAATAGTTGCTGCAGAAAAAGCCGCAAAGAATCTTCAAAAGCAAAGATTTGGGAATGATGGAGATTTGGCAAAAAAACGTTCAGAATTAGTAAAACCTATACAGGACAAGGTATATAATGCTATAGAGAAATTGGCACAAGAAAAAAATTACTCAGCAGTATTTGATAAGGCGAGCGGAGCAACATTGCTTTATATAGATGATAAAAGCGATATTTCCGATTTGGTATTGGGTGAGTTGGGATATAAAGTTAGTGGCAGTTCTTCAAAAAGGAGATAACGATAAATAGAAAAGTAATAAACTATAAATAAAGAAAATAGAAAAAAGTAATGAAAAAAGTAGTTAAATTGTTAGTTTTTGTAGCGATAGTTACATTTGCTATGGTTAATGTGAATGCTCAAAAGGCAGTTAAGTTAGGACATTTCAATTCAAAGGATCTTATACAGAAAATGCCCGACTATGAACAGGCTCAAAATACATTAAAAGATTATGTAGAGCAACTTCGTGGTGATATGGAAGCTATGCAAAAAGAAGTGGAAAGACTTTCGGCTGAGTATCAAGCAAAGAAAGACCAACTGTCAGAGCTTTTAAGGCAAACAAAAGAGAAAGAAATTCAAGATGCTTATAATCGCATGCAAACTTTCAACGCAAATAGCCAACAAGACGTTGCTGCAAAAGAAGCAGAATTGACAGAAGCTATATATAATAAGGTAAAGACTGCAGCAGAGAGTGTGGCTAAGGCAAATAAATATGATTATATTTTTGAAAGCAATGGTATTCTTTGGTATGCAGGTGATAGTGATGATGTTACTTCACTAATAGAGAAAGAATTAGGTCTTAAGAAGTAAAAATTTTGTATAAAAGTTTTGCAGGTTCATAAAAACATTGTAATTTTGCAACCTCAAAACCAGCGGATGTGGCGTAATTGGTAGCCGCGCTAGACTTAGGATCTAGTTCCGTGAGGAGTGAGAGTTCGAGTCTCTCCATCCGCACATTACCGAAGCGAAAGTTTCGGTTTTTTTATTGAAAATAAATAAGATTGGATTTATGTTTATACATTAAATAGA
Organism: uncultured Bacteroidales bacterium; assembly: GCA_900319595.1. Taxonomy (GTDB): domain Bacteria; phylum Bacteroidota; class Bacteroidia; order Bacteroidales; family P3; genus Scybalousia_A. The sequence goes on from ONOZ01000163.1 coordinate 4,183, forward strand.
TTTCGTATTTTTGCAGAGATTTAAACTTATACAATTATGCGTGTAGATAAATGGTTATGGTGTGTAAGAATATATAAAACAAGAAATTTGGCGGCAGAGGCTTGTGATTTAGGTAAGGTTACAAAGGATAATATGCCAATGAAACCAAGTAAGGAGGTAAATGTTGGTGATATTTTAACGATAAATCTTAATCCTTTGAAAAAAACAGTAAAAGTTAAAGATATTTTAAAAAATAGAATAGGAGCAAAGGATGTTCCTATTTATATGGAAGATTTAACTCCACAAGCCGAATATGACAAAGTAAAGATGATGCATGATATGATGTTTGAAAAACGAGATTCGCATATCGGTAGGCCGACAAAGAAAGACCGTAGAAGTATAGAAAAATTCAAAAATAGAGAATTGTAGTAATTTTTTATTGTTGGAGAAACTTTAATATATATGTTATTTTAGTAGGATAGTTAAAGGGTAGATTTGATATACAATGCATATAAAAAAAGAAAAGATACCATATTTTTATTATTTTTTATGTAATTTTTATGTTGTGTTATAAAAAAATATCTTATCTTTGCAATCTGAAATTAGTAGTAACCATTAAGAACTAATAAAGCAATGAAGAAAATTTTTATATTATTGGCTGTGGCATTTGTTGCGATAAATGTAAATGCACAGAATTGGGGAATTGGTGCTAAATTCGGTTGGGATAGCGGATTAAACATCAAAAAGTACAATGGAGGAACTAATTACGAAGGTGTAATTGATTTGCATAATCATGGCTTTCGTGTTGTAGGTTTATACGAGTGGGATAAAGAACTTGGTAGTGGATTCCATTTGTATTATGGTCTTGGTGCAAACCTTGGCGTATGGGATAATGAGAAAGATGAGAGTAGTTTTGGATTAGGAGTTAGTGGTGTTATAGGTGTAGAATGGCACTTCCCAAATAATATTCCATTAACACTGGCATTAGACTGGACGCCTACTTTTGAACTTATACCTGAGACAGAATTTTGGGAAAGAGGTTTGGGTCTTTCTATTAAATATGTATGGTAATCATTCATAGAGTAAGTAGGATGGAGTATGTAGCATAATATATATTTACATACTCCATTTTTTACCATATACTAACTATAGCAGTGGGCAATAAGCTGAAAATAATTAACGATCCGATATACGGATTTATATCCTTTCCCTTTGAAAGTATATATTACTTAATTCAAAGTCCGTATGTGCAGAGACTGAGACGAATAAAACAATTAGGACTTTCGAATTTGGTATATCCAGGTGCAGAGCATACTCGTTTTTCTCACTCTTTGGGTGCAATGTATTTGATGACAAAGGCATTAGATGGTCTGAGACAAAAAGGATATGATATAACAGAGAAAGAATACGAAGCAACATTGAAGGCAATCCTCCTGCACGATACGGGACATTCGCCATTTTCACATTGTTTAGAACATCTATTCTTTTCGTGCCATCACGAGGATATTTCAAAGTTAATAATGAAGAAGTTGAACTGTGAAAAAGAAGTGATTGAAATCTTTGAAAATTCTTATAAAAAGAGATTTTTACATCAACTTGTATCCTCCCAATTAGATATAGATAGACTGGACTATCTTACAAGAGATAGTTTTTTTACTGGCGTGAGCGAAGGCGTCATTGGTACGGAAAGAATAATGAATATGTTTTCTGTTTATAACGATGAACTGGTCATAGACGAAAAGGGAATATATAGTATAGAAAAGTTTATCATATCTCGCCGTCTTATGTATTGGCAAGTATATATGCATAAGACTGTTGTAGGAGCGGATTGCTTACTTAAAAGCATTTTACAAAGAGCAAAAGACCTTGCCATAATAAATAAATTAGATATAAAGAATTATCCTATTAGTTTAAATTTATTCTATTTTCTTGAAAACGGAACGCAGGAACCAAATAACATAGAAGCGTTAGATAAATTTATACTTTTAGATGATACAGATATATGGAATGCTGTCAAAACGTGGAGCCTGCACAGCGATAAGATTCTTTCCTATCTTGCGTTGTCTTTGATGAATCGCAGTGTTGGGAAAATGTATGTCAAAAACTCTGAATATACGGGAGAAGAGTTACAAGAACGGTACCTTTCTTTATTTGAGAAATACAAAACACAAGGTTTTTCTTTTGATGCCATAAAACGCTATTTTGCTACCACAGGAAAAATGCATAATAGAGCATATTCTTTTAATGATGAACAAATAAACATTTGGTATAAGAATGGAGAAATTAAAGGGATACATGAAGCAAGCGACCAATTAGACGAAATATTTTTGCAAAAAGAAATAAAAAAATTTTATTATCACGAAATATAAAAATAAATACTGCAAAAGATTGTAAATTATTTGTTTAGAAGAAAATTGATAAATAAAATGATACAGATGAAAAGGAATATACTAATAAATCCACAAATGATATATTACGATAAAGACGATAAGCCTTATACTCCTTATGTAAAGGCACGTGCGGATATAACAAAATTTTTAGAGAGAGAAGGATTTATTATAGAAAATGTGGCATACAAACATAGTAAATTTGCTCCGTTACGTTCTCTGTATAAGATTATAAGTCATATTGGAGTGTTGAGCAAAATAGATAGAGGCGATAATGTATGGTTTGAACACCCTGAGCCAATTTTTGAAGTATTTTACAAATTTTTGTTAAGAAGGTTAAGAAGGAAAGGATGTAAAATTTTCTTTATCACAATGGATTTGCACCATCTTATTTATGAACAAAATATAGATAAGGATATTTGTTTATTGAATTTTTCAGATGTTACATTTCTTCATGCCGATAAGATGAAACATTTGGCACAGCAACGAGGAGCAAAATGTGGATTACGTTGTATTCATTTCTTTCCGTATTACACAGAAGACACAATGATACCAGAGCAAGAGATGTTGCAAATGCGGGATATAGTTTCTTTTGCAGGGAGTCTCACTAACGCTGATTTTTTATATGATTTTTTGAGGACAGATTTTCAGAATATAAAAGTTAGGTTCTATGGTTTCAATCAGAATGTAGATTTGACTCCATATAAAAATAAAGAGTATATGGGAAAATTTGAGCCTAGTAATGTTTCTGCACTTAAATCAGGTTGGGGCTTAGTTTGGAATGGGGTGAGTATGCATTCTTTGGAAGGAATGTTAGGCGAGTATTTAAAATACAACTCTCCTCATAAAATGTCTTTATATATTGTGGCGGGTATGCCAGTGATTGCACATAAAGATACAGGACTTGCAAGACAGATAGAGGAAAAGAAAATTGGTATTACGGTAAATTCACTTTTGGAATTGGACGAAAAAATTGGTAATATGAGCGAAGACGAATACAAAGAGATACTTCATAATGTTAGAACTGAAGGAGAAAAACTTCGTAAAGGAGGGAACTTTATTGAAATCGTAAGGGAGTATATCAATTCCTAATATGTCTAATAAAATTTAAGAGTCCATTTTATTTTATTACAATTTTTTGAGATAAGGTTGTGTTGCTGGAAGATATTTTTAAGATGTAGGAGCCTTGATAGAGGTTGCTATTGAAGTGCGAATTATTGCCACTTAAAGATTTACAAACGAGGCGTTGCCCTAAGATATTGAAAACTTCTGCTTTTCGTAGGTTTTCTCCTTGTATATAAATATTGCTACCTATATTATAAGCTTTAATTTCAGATAGTTGAGTAATAGGATTTATATTTACATTAGATTTAGAGATTTTTAGCGAGTAACCCTCTAAGACTTGCCTATTTGTCGGGATTTGTAAAGATATACTCTCATTATTCAATAGCACATTAGAGCCATCTTGTTCGTTTATTAGGAAAACTTGTAAGGAAGAATCTGAACATTGTACAGAAAACTCAAACTCATTATCTTGTAAAGCAAAGAAATATAGAGGACAAGAATAAGGTAATTGATTTATGGCATTGAGTGTAAGACATTTATCATCTACTTGCATAAACGGAATTACAGAATTTTCGTTATTTGTTGATAATAAGGCGTAGGCGTCAAAGGCATCAAAAGAGTTTAAAAAGTTTTCACCTATTTTGATTGTCGCAGAGTTAGTTGTGTTGTTTGTTTTGCAGAAAAGTTTTATTTGTATGTTATTATTAGAAGATTCTGTTGAACTTTTTGTGTCAGAATTTATTATTTTACCAGATATTGTATTAGCAGTACTTGCGACCATAAAACCTTGTCCAGGCATTAAATAACTTGTTTTATTGTTGTCCATAAATCTCCAATTTTTGTTATGCGGTTCGTAGATATAGACTCCGTTACCTTGTAAAGAAGAGATGTTACTAATTATAGATTTTACTAGTAGTTTTTTGTTGAACGGATTACCTAAAGCGAACCAATAGCCGTTTTGTGAAGTCAGAGAGCCGTACGAATAAGTTTTTTGCTCACCATAATTTGTTAAAGATGGTATTGTAACTTCGTTTGCGTTAGAATATTCAGGCTTTATTACCGTAATAGAGTTTGTTAGTGGATTGTAGTCTTTGTCAGCGTTGAAAACATAGACGAAATAACCCTTGTAATCATCCATAACATCTTTATAACGCAGATACTTATTGGTATTCCAATCGTTTCCGTTTTCTCCTGTAGTTAAATAGTCAAATTCTATTGCTGCAATATCATTACGATTAGAATTTGTATTGAATATAGAAAATGTTTCGCCGACCTTTCCGACCAAGTTCCAATTTTGAGTACGCAAAACTACATCTCCATTAGGATTGTTTCTAAAATTCTGGTTATTGATACTCCTTCCTCCGATATGAGATATATAAAGATTATCCTCTTGTGTTGTGGTTATTATATTATTCTCAACAAAGAAATTTTCAATCACAATATATGTTCCATCGCTTCCGCAGATTCCTCCAATACGATAAGAACCCACTATAACAGAGTTAGTTACCGAACAATTTTTTATCAAGCAATTCCCAAAAGAAGCATCACCACAAATTCCACCTACATCGTTTCCGTCAAAGTTTATTTCGCAATTATCCACACTACAATTGTCAATAGTTGTATTATATATACTTCCTGCAACTATCCCAACATATTTTTGGCAAGTATTAGTTGTCAGATTTATTTTTACGTTTGAAAATTTCAGATTACTCACACTTCCTCCGTTAATATATCCAAAAAGACCTACACTCCCACCATTAGGATTTTGATTTATAGTTAGATTGGAGATAGTTTTGTTGTTGCCGTCAAAGTTTCCTTTAAAAGCCCTCTGTTTGGAAGAACTGATATTATATCCGATAGGCGAAAAATCATTTGAGTATTCTGAAAAATCAATGTCGTTCATTAGTATAAAATATCTGGAATCGTATGAAAGTTTTGTTTTGCACACATCTTCCGATAGGGTTATCAAGTCATTAGCAGTTGCTATTTGATAAGGGTCAGTTTTGTCGCCGGAGCCTCCACTAAACTGAGCATAAGATTCTATAAAGCAGATAACAAAAGCTAAAAATATCAGTAATCTATTCATTGTCAATCTCTGTGTCATTAAATTATTATGTAAATTTATTGCAAATACCCGAAATGTATCTACCCTTGCATTTTGCAAAATTACAAAAAATTTTCGTAATAGGAATCTTTTTTGCAAAATTACAATATATAATAATCATATTGTGGAACTTACTACGATTGATTGTCCCAAGCTTTTTGTTCTTCGTCTAAAAATGCCGTCAGAGGAGATGTGGCAACGGCTAAATTACTTTGAATACCCAAACCTGCTAAATACCCAAGCCTACCTGCCTCGATACTCATAGCAAAAGCCTCAGCCATTGCTACGGGGTTGTCTGCAATTGCAATAGCAGTGTTAATCATACAAGCATCCGCTCCCAATTCCATAGCCTTACAAGCATCTGATGGCGAACCAATACCTGCATCAATAATAACAGGTACGTTACTTTGCTCGATGATGATACGAAGCATATCTTCATTTTTTATTCCTTTGTTACTACCTATCGGGGAGGCCAACGGCATAACGCAAACAGCCCCCATCTCTTCTAATTGTTTGCAAGCAACCGGGTCCGCTTGGATATAAGGCATAACCTTGAAGCCAAGGCTAACTAATTCTTCGGTAGCCTTTAACGTTTCTGCTACATCGGGCAAAAGATATTTGGCGTCTGGGTGAATTTCCAACTTGATCCATTCAGTATTCAAAGCAACCTTACTCATCTTTGCTGCAAATACTGCTTCTTTGGCCGTTCTGACACCCGAAGTGTTAGGCAACAACATACAGGATTGAGGAATAAAAGGTATTATGTCTTCACTTGCGGAGTCTTCTGTGTTAAGTCGTTTTAATGCTGTGGTAACAATCTCTGCTTTTGAGACAATTATGGATTGTTTCATTATTTCATTAGACGGGAATTTGCCTGTTCCGATGAATAATCTACTTTTAAATTCTTTTCCTGCTATTACTAAATTATCGTTCATAACTATTTATTATTTTGATTATTTCTTGTGTCATTTCTATTGGATTTGGGGCGTTTAGTATTGTAGAAGAAAGTGCTATACCATGAATTCCTGTTTGCATTAAGGCAGATACATCATCTAAAGTTATACCTCCAATAGCGTAAATCGGACATGGCACATTATTTTCTTTCATATACACCGTAATTTTCTTGTATCCGTCAAGGCCGAGTATGTGAGAAAGATTCTGCTTAGTAGTAGTAAATTTATAAGGACCAACTCCCAAGTAATCTGCACCGTCTTTTATTGCCTGCTTTACGTCATCTATAGTATTACAAGTAGCACCTAAAAGAAATTTATTTTGAATTATTTGTCTAGCTCTTTTTATCGGCATATCGTTCTTACCTAAATGAACGCCATCAAGGAGTTTTGTTTCCAAAAGTTCTATCTTATCATCAATAGTTAGCAAAGCACCATATTTATTACAATGTGTGCGTAAAATCTCCGCTGTTTTAATGACTTCATCGTTACTTGAGTCTTTCATTCTTAATTGGATAAAACGACAACCACCTTCCAACGCAGCAATACTTCCAGAAATGTAATCATATTTGTTGTTTTGGTGAGCAATAAACATGCATGTGGGTAACTGCCACAAAGAGCCGAGCATCGCAAAATTAGTGAAACCGATTTCTGTCAATGTATCAATATTATTATAAGTAACACCGCCCAACGCAACTACTTTATCGGTAAGTATATTTTGCCCAAATGCTGTCTTTAGTTCTTCAATAGAGAATTTGGATTTGTAACCATGCTTGCTTACGGAGTCAAGAATTGGAGATAAAAAAGCATAGGAAACTTTGTCTTTCCATATTTTAAAATCTTCAATATTATGGCAAGAAATAGAAATACGCTTATTGGTTATCTTTGTATGCTCTCCATGAAATCTTCTATTGATATGGATACCGCCAATCGAAAACTCGTCAGCCAAGTATTGAAAATCATTCAAAGATAACTTTTCTCTAATATCCAAAGGAAAGACTTTGAGATAATCTCTCATCTGTTTTTCGGTATAATAGGGCTTGCGGATATGAAAATATGTAATCTTTCCGTTACGAATCCAATTGGTAATCCGTTCGTGTTCCCTAAATGTATCTTGCTCTGGCGTTATGCCGATTAGCCTCCGCATGTTGGTCTAATAATAGTTACGTTATCTTTATCCTTTAGGTGTGTTATTTTCCAATTATCGCGTTCTATAACATCTTCTCCTAATGCTATTGCCACAGGCTCGTTATCCTTTATTCCTAATATTTGAATTAGTTGCTCTAAAGTACAACCTATTGGAACAATTTTATCTTTACTATTTACTACTACTTTCATTACTGAACATTATTAAATATAGTTAAGTGATATAGCGATGTAATAAGAGGAAAAAGGATGGAGAAACGATCCTTTCCAAATTCGCATTATCGAACTTGTCAAAGGGTATAATCTCAGCCTGCTTTCACTAACTTATGCCATACAAGCACCCCTACACTATGAACTTTCAGATTGCAAAGATACGAAAAGAAATCTAAAAATAGTGCCTTTTTTCATATTTTTGTAGTATCTTTGCAAGAAAATCATATGTTCATATTATGGGTACGGATATTTTCAATAAGTATATATGGCTTATATCCACAATTAGGAGAAGAGGGAAAATAAGTCTCAAGGAGCTTAAAGAGTTATATGAG
>ONOZ01000006.1 GCA_900319595.1 uncultured Bacteroidales bacterium
GGTGGGGCATCAAAACAACAATTAGATCAACTACAAGTGCAATATGATGTTGCAAAAAAGAATATAGCAAACCTAAAAGAGAATATAACATTGACTTCTCCAATAACTGGAGTTGTGACAATGAGAAACTTTGACAATGGAGATGTTTCGGGTTCTTCCCCTATTTTGCAAGTTATGCAAATATCTCCTGTGAAATTGAGATTCTCTGTAAATGAGAGTTTCTATTCTAAAATAAAGGTAGGAATGGCGGTTTCTGCAAGGGTAGAAGTGTTTGACGATGAACAATTTACAGGAAAGATAACTTTAATTTCTCCTACTATTGACGCAACTTCAAGAACATTCTATGTTGAGGCACAATTCAATAACGCCAATCAAAAACTTCGTCCAGGAATGTTTGGACGTGCAGAATTAAATCTTGGTAAAGCCAATACAATTTTAGTATCCGACAAAGCAATTGTTAAGCAAAATGGCACAAATGACAAATACGTTTATGTTGTTAGTGCTGACAATACGGTAGATTATCGTCAGGTTACTTTGGGAAGAAGAATGGATAATAAGTACGCAGTATTGGAAGGTTTAAATGATGGTGATAAGGTTGTTGTTTCAGACTACAACAAATTAAAGAAAGGTGCTAAGGTTACTATAGTTAAATAAATTATTTAGTAATAACACAATAAAAATATTTTAATAGCAATGAGTGTTTATGAATCATCGGTAAAGAGACCCGTGTTAGTAGCTATTTCTTTTATAGCAATAATGATTATGGGTATCTTTTCCTATAGCAGATTGAGTATAGATTTGCTACCAGATTTTGATATGAATATGGCGATAGTTATCGTCTCTTACCCAAATGCAAGTGCTGAGGACGTAGAAAACAACGTTACCAAAACCATTGAAACTGTTATGAGTACGGTTAATGATTTGAAAAAAGTATCTTCTACATCCAAGGACAATGTATCAATGGTTATGGTAGAATTTAATTGGGGTACAGATTTAGATGCGGGTGTCAATGATATGCGAGATAAATTGGAGTTGGTGAAAATGGCATTGCCAGACGGAGCATCCTCTCCTATGATTTTCAAGTTATCAACCTCGATGATGCCTGTTGTTATCTATTCCGTGGATGCAAAAGAAAGTATGGCAGCGTTGTATAAGATTTTGGACGATAATATGTCTAATCCATTACAACGTATAGAAGGTGTCGGTTCTGTTACTATTACGGGAGCACCTCAAAGAGAGATTGTTGCCTTAGTTGATCCTCAAAAAATGGAAGCCTACAATCTAACAGTAGAGTCAATAGGTAATAGAATAGCAGCAGAAAACCTTAATATGCCTTCGGGTAAATTCTATGTAGGTAATGAATCCTACACATTACGTATAGAAGGTGAATACAAAGAAAGCGACCCAATCAAAGATATTGTAGTGGCCAATTATGGTGGCCCTGTATATATGAGAGATATTGCTACAGTCAGGGATTCTTTGCAGGAAAAGATTCAAGAAAGTTATGTTAATGGCAAGCGAGGTGCTACTGTTGTTATTTCAAAACAAAATGGTGCTAACTCCGTTGATGTAATGAATAAGATAAATAAGGCATTGCCTGGCATACAAAAGAATTTGCCTCCAGATGTTCATATAACTGAGGTTATGAATACAACGGACAACATTATAAATTCAATAAACTCATTGAGAGAAACAGTATTGTTAGCATTTGTATTTGTGATAGTTGTCATAATGTATTTCTTAGGTCAATGGAGAGCGGCATTGATAGTTATTATTACTATTCCTGTTTCCTTGATAGGTGCATTTATCTATTTGTTTGCAACGGGTAATACCTTAAATATGATTTCCATGTCGGCTTTGACTATTGCTATTGGTATGGTGGTGGATGACGCAATAGTAGTTATGGAAAACGTTACCAAACACATTGAACGTGGAGCAAGACCTCGCGAGGCTGCTATCTACGGAACAAATGAAGTTGCAACAGCTGTTATCGCGACAACCCTAACACTTATTGCCGTGTTCTTCCCTTTTACAATGCTTGGGGGTATGGCAGGTATTATGTTTAAGCAATTGGGTTGGATGATGTGTATCATTATGGTAGTTTCAACAACTTGTGCATTGACTTTGACTCCAATGCTTTGTTCTATAATATATAAGCAACAAAAGAAAAAGAAAGGAGAAGTTGTTGTAAAAAAATCGAATATATTCACCAAGATAAGTGCTGTTATACAAAAACAGTTAGATGTTTTGGATAATGGATATGAAAAGATTTTGTCATGGTGTGTAAGACACAAACCTTCTACCATAATCATTTCTGCAGTTATATTTGTTGGTTCATTATTTTTGATAAAATTCATTGGTACAGACTTTATTCCTCGTTCAGACAACGCACAAATTTCAGGTAGTATAGAATTACCAGCCGGTGCAAGTGTAGAAAGAAGTAAGGTTATTGCGGAGCGTTTCTACAAATTTGCAAGAGAGAAATTTCCTGAGATGAAAAATATGACCTATACTGTAGGTACTCCATCTGAAGATGAAGATAACTCATTTGCTCTGATGCAAACCACAGGCGATAACTATATTTCGTTTCGTATGAAATTTGTTGATATTGCTGAGCGTGAAAGGAATATTTATGAGATGTCTGATTTGATGCGTGAAGAGATTGCTTCTTATCCAGAGGTTGCAAAATCACAGGTTACCCCGGGAGGACAGCAAGGAGGTATGGCAGGTGGTTCTACTGTTGAGGTACATATCTTTGGTTTTGATTTTGAAACGACAACAAACTTGGCAAATCAATACAAAGAGAGAATGTCAAAAGTTGATGGATTGAAGGATATTGTTATTTCTCGTAAGGATTATACTCCTCAATTCAATTTGGAATTTGATAGAGAAAAACTTGCAGCAAATGGATTAAGTGTTGCGACAGCTGCTACCTTTGTTCGCAATCGTATAAACGGAATGACAGCATCTTTATTTAGAGAAGATGGAGATGAATATAAAATCAAAGTACGTTATGCCGAAGAATTCCGTAAGAATGTA
>ONOZ01000083.1 GCA_900319595.1 uncultured Bacteroidales bacterium
GCCCATAACTTATTGATGAATACTTGTTTTTACTTGATGGGAATAACTGTTTTGACAGGAGCGTTAAGTAAATTGTTTGCAGAGTTTGGCGTTGTCAATCTATTGGAAAAGGTTTTGCGACCATTGATGAAGCCTTTGTATAATCTTCCGGGTGTTGCCGCACTTGGTGGAGTTATGACCTTTCTTTCAGATAACCCAGCTATAATTGCTTTGAGTAAAGACAGGAGATTCTCGTCATATTTCAAAAAATACCAACTTATATCCTTGACAAATTTTGGTACTGCCTTTGGAATGGGATTTATTGTTATAATAACTATGATTGGTTATGGACATGCTGGGGGTGCATTGGTTGGTTTCTTTGGTGCAATATGCGGTTCAATAATTTCTACTCGTATAATGCAAAGACAGGTACGTAAAGCATACCCAGAGTTAGATGAATCTGTATCCAAACTTTCGCCCGAAGAGGTAGAGAGTGAAGAAATAGTAGCAGAAGGTAACGAAAGCACTTTTATGCGTTTTCTTAATGCAGTTTTAGATGGAGGAAAAAATGGAGTAGAATTAGGTTTGGCTATCATACCTGGAGTTTTGATTATAACAACATTAGTTATTCTTGTAACCTTTGGGCCAGACGTAGCAACGGGTACTTATAATGGTGGTGCAACACAAGGAGTTCCGATTTTGCCATGGCTTGCAGAAAAGATACATTGGGTGTTTGAATGGTTGTTTGGCTTTAAACATATGGAATTGATAGCGTTTCCTATGACAGCATTGGGTTCTGTTGGAGCAGCACTGGGTTTGGCAAAAGCGTTTTTTGAAGGTGGATTTTTTGATGGCAATGCCGTTGCAGTATGTACTGCCATTGGTATGTGTTGGTCTGGATTCCTTTCCACTCATACAGCAATGTTAGATTCTCTTGGTTATAGAAAATGCATCAGTAAGGCTCTTTTAGCTCATACCATTGCAGGATTATGTGCCGGAGTCATTGCTCATTTTGTTTATTTAGGTATATCCTTGATGTTTTAGAAATCATAAGTATTCAAAATGAGAGAGAATTCTAATAACTAAATACATTCTACAACTATAAAGAAAGGATTTTTACGTACAAACACACTTAGATAAATTATTCACAGTGATAAATTTAATAATGTCGCTGATGCATAAAATAATCACGCTGATTATCTAAACTTATCTGCAACGTGTGAAATTTACATCATAGAAGCCAACAGAGAAACGGGAAGTAGAGTAAAAAAGATAATAGTAGAGTAAAATTTTTGATAATAGTAAATGTGGCATATAACGATACAGCAAATTATATGCCACACTCATTTTTTTATAAAGATAATTTGACTTCAAAAGTGATACTTCTTGGCAATGCTGGTCCGTAAATATAATCCGAATCTCTATCAACGCCCTTGTCTAAATCGTTTTGGAACGAATTGAATATATTTACAATTCCTGCGGAGATAGACATCATCGAAGTTTTCATCAATTTGAAAGAATAAGTAAGCTTAGCGTTCAAATCAAAAAACGCAGGGGTCTTCTTTAATACATCTTCACTTGTACCACTTGACTCAAAATGAGGACAAAGCATATTTCCCGTATAAGTTCCAGTCAAATCAATGTCAAAATTATTCATTGGCGTATATTCCAACGTGATATAGCCGTAGGTGTCAGGAGTTCTAAGTACTCGCTTTGTACTCTTTGCATTTTCGCTCCATTCTTCTGCTTCGTTATATCTACTTTTTTGGAAGGTAAATCCCAAATCTGTTGCAAACATATCTGAATATTTTGTTTTCCATTCCATACTTGCTCCATAATATTTAGCACCGCTGGCATTGTAACGCTCTATTATGGTATTGCCTTGTGCATCTGTTGTGTTAGTTTCTCTTTGTGCAAAAACATTATCTAAATGAGTAAGAAATCCTTCTGCCATAAAATTCATTTTTATGCTTTTTATATTGATATAATAGTCAAGTGATAAACTTAATGAACGAGATATTTCCTCTTTAAGTCCTTTTGCCAAGTGAATACGAAATCTTTCTCCTCCAGCCATTGATACGTGCAAATCTTCATCAAATATTTGTGGAGCACGAAAGCCTTCCGAATAAGTAAAACGAGCATCCAATGATTTTAATATACTATATTTTGCACTTAGACGCGGTGATATAATGATGTTATCAATCAAATTGTGTTTGTCTGCACGCAATCCCAAGAGTATGTTCCATTTTGCGTTAGTCCATTCGTTTTGCAAATAAATGCTTCCTGTATGAGTGTTTTGTTTATCAATAATTTGATGTCCTAAAGCCTCGTCTTTCAAAAAATCTCCTGCATATTCTGTGCCAAAAGTTAAGTAAGCGGGTAAGAAAAATAGTTTATCAAAACGGTATCTAAGCATTCCTCCGACATTTAAGGTGATATCACGGGTTAGAGAATGATATAATCCTGACAAAGTGTCAGGGTCGTCATCGTATAAGTAGCCTCCCGAATATGAATTGCGTTTAACATGAGCAAAAGATGTAAATATATCGCCGTGCCATCTGTTGTCCGACGAATTAAAGTGATAATTGGCAGTCAAATTATGTAATAAGTGATTATTTGTTTCGGCAATGTTGCTTTGTTCAACGGGGAGAGTCAATTTATTGCCACCTCTGCGTTCGTCTTTCATTAGATTATATGAAAAATCTAATTTTGAGAAATCTCCTGTTTTGAAAAATATTTTTGTTCCCATAGTTAAGACATTTAATTTTGGCAATGTAGTAAAACCATCATTATAATAGGAATAACCGTCTCTTTGTCTATTGCTACCAAAGATGGATATACCATTTGTTTTATTGTCATTGACTATAGTTGAAATGAAATTAGTTACATTGTCAAACGAATTACCCATACCTATTGACATAAGTGAATGGGATATTTCATAAAAGTTTTCAGTAGGTTGTTTAGTTATAACATTTATAGTACCACCTACAGCACTTGCTCCATATAAGGCACTACCACCTCCACGCATAACTTCCGTACGTTCTATCATAGAAGTTGGAATTTGTTCCAATCCAAACAGATTACTTACACTTGACAACATAGGGCGAGAATCCACCATAATCATTGTATAATTGCCGTCCAATCCATTTATTCTTGCTTGCTTATAGCCACAAGTTGCACAGTTATTATCTACTCTAACTCCACTTTGATACGACAAAATATCTGCAACACAAACACTTGGAGTCATTTTTATTGTTTTTTGCGATACGACTCCTACCATTTGTGGCGTGTTTCTGCGAGATGTTTCTCTATGATTTGCAGAAATTACAACCATTTCTAAATTTACCAAACTATCGTAACGACTTTCTGGATTAGGATTGATAAATATTGTATCCTTTTTATGTATTTTTTCTGAATTATCATTATTTTGTGCGTTTGCACTATATATTCCCAAAACGACCGCACACGACAATGCAGTCAATATATACCTTTTCATATTGTTTTTGTCTATTGATTAAAAACTCTATACCTTAAAACTTAAAAATGTAGAATATGGTACTCAAATTACCATCATATCCTACACAACCTTTGAAATATGTCGAGGAGGAGCTTTATTGGTGAGTTTTTGTAATAATGTAGGACAGTGTTTTAGTTGAATATGATTTGTAATAGTTTCTATTGCAGACAAACATATTGTTATATCAGACAAAGAACAGTTATCAAATACATTATTCACCCACTGGCACGCAAGACAAATATTTTCAAAACTTACGCTTGTATTGATATGATGGGGATGAGGTATATTGTGCTGACAGTTTTCGCAAATATGGCGTACATCTACTACACTATGGCGATGGAAATCTGTAAAGACTATCATCGAAACAAATACCATCAAGAGAATCAATGCACTAATATTTTTGAATTGCAGATACTTCATGCCCATCGTTCAATCATACAACGTAAAATTAGTTACATTTATTATAAAGAAAGTTCTTGCTTAATTTTCTCTATCTTTTCTAAAGATTTCGTTTGTAATTCTTCAAAATCATCGCCAATTTGATACTCGCTTCTTACACCAAAATAAAATTTTATTTTAGGTTCAGTTCCTGATGGACGAACGGAAATCTTACTTCCATCTTTTAAGTACCATTGCAACACATTAGATTTAGGTAAATCCAGTTGTTTTTCTTTGTTTTTTACTAAATCCTTTGATATTTGCAATTCATAATCCTTTATCATCACAACTTTTTGTCCAAGAATCTCTTTTGGAGGATTTGAACGGAAGTCTGACATCATTTTTTCTATTTCTTCGGCCCCTGTCTTGCCTTTTCTAACTATGGATAACAGACTTTCTTGATAGTATCCGTATTTTTGATAAATGTATAATAAGATATCATAAAGAGTTTGTCCCTGTTGTTTAGCCCAAGCAGTCATTTCTGCCAAAAGACAACAAGTTGCAACCGCATCTTTGTCTCTAACAATATCTGAAGGCATGTATCCATAACTCTCTTCTCCACCACCAATGTATTTTTCTTTACTTTCCAATGTCAAAACTTTCTCTGCAATCCATTTAAAGCCTGTCAAAACGTCATAGCATTCAACATTATAGTCGTCTGCAATCTTTTTAATCAATTCACTTGTAACAATAGTCTTAATAACAAAGTGATTACCTTTCAATCTTAACAATTCCTTGTTACGAAGTAGAGTGTAATAAATTAGAAGTGTAGCAGTTTGGTTACCATTTAAGAGAATCATTTCTCCATTAGAATTTCTAACGCACAAAGCTTCCCTATCTGCGTCTGGATCTGTTGCAAGGACAATATCACACCCCTTTTCTTCTGCTAATTTTAAAACTTTGTCTAAAGCCACTCTCTCTTCAGGGTTTGGAGAAGAACAAGTGGGAAAATTACCATCAGGAATGGATTGCTCGGGCTCTACTATAACGTTATTAAATCCCCAATTCGCTAAAGCCTTAGGAATCATTTTGTAACCTGTCCCGTGAAGTGGGGTGTATGCAATGCGAATATTCTTAAATGTCTCTAAATGTGCAGTTGCCAAAGACACATTTTCTATTGCTTTGTAGTATATTTTATCAAATGTCTCGTCAAGTAAAGTTATATTTTCCATACCCTGCTGTATTTTTACTTGCGAGATATCACTTATATTATTGACTTCTTTGATTACATTTTCGTCATGTGGCGGTACTAATTGTCCTCCATCATTCCAATAGGCTTTATAACCATTGTATTCTTTTGGATTATGAGATGCAGTTAGCATAACACCCGCCTGGCAGCTTAATTCCCTTACAGCAAACGACAATAGAGGAGTTGGATGTATTTCGTTAAACAAATAAACTTTCATTCCGTTTGCAGCGAATACTTTTGCAACTATTTCGGCAAATTCTTTACTATTGTTTCTGGAGTCAAAAGATACTGCAACTTTGATTTCTTTCAAATCCTTGTATTGTCCCAAGATATAATTAGCAAAACCTTGTGTAGATTGTGCCACAACAATGGAGTTCATCCTATTTGTGCCCACTCCCATTATACCACGAAGCCCGCCTGTTCCAAAAGAAAGTTTCTTATAAAAAGCATCGTTGAATTCTTGAGGATTTTCTTTTTGCAGTCTTTTGATTTCTTCTTTTATTTCTTTACTAATAGTACTGCTAAGCCACAATTCAGCGTTTTGTATAGCGACTGTATCTAATTTCGTTCCCATTTATTTACGTTTTTTATTCAATCTAATTCCTTCCATTACAGAAAGATGGTTAATTGCTTCGATATTACCTAATTCAGCAGCTCTTCTATAGCATTTTTCTGCCTCTTTTCTATTTTTCTTTAAGTAAATGCCTTGTTCATATTCCTTTGCAAGTATTAACCAACTCTCAGCATGTGTAAATTTTGAGGAATCCAAGGTAAGAAAGCCATTAAAGTCATTATATTTATTATATCTATCGATAGCATTCATTTCTTTAGCCAAAGAAAGTCCCTGCTCACCAGCAAGATTATAGTATTTCATTGCTTGTTGTTGGTCTTTTGCCACACCGTTACCAGCGTACAGCAATTCGGCATATGTAAATTGTGCCATAGGGTCGTGATTTGCCAAAGGTATTTGCAATAATTGTAATGCCCTTTCGTAATTTGGTTTGACGCTTTGTCCGCAAGAAAGTATATATGCCAAACAAGCCATAGATGGAGTATCGTTTTGTTTTATTGCCTTTTCGTACCAATATGCTGCTTCCTGCAAATTCTGCTCTACAGGGTTGCCTTCTAAGTACATATCACCTAATCGTCTTTGAGCGAATACTTCATTTCTTTCTGCACACAAACGATACCAAACCATTGCCCGTGCTAAGGATTTTGATGTTCCTATACCATCGTCATACATTGTGGCAACTTTAATTTGAGATTTCTCATTACCTCTTTCTGCAGCCCGCTGATAGTAATTGAATGCATTAGTAAGATTTTGAGTTACGCCTAAACCATTTTCGTACATGTAAGCAGTTTTGTATTGACTCTCAACATTGTTTCTATCTGCGGCTTGTTTATACCAAATAAACGCATCCTTATAAGATTGCAACATTCCAATACCACTGTAATATTGATTAGCCAATTCATACATACTTCTAACATTGCCACTCTTTGCTTTCTGTAGCAAACCTTGTGCATTCAGATTGGAAAATGACAATCCAATAAATGCAATTATCAAAACACTCTTTTTTATATTCATATTGTTGTTTATATATCTTTAACTTCAAAATTAAATATGTATTATTTAATCTTCATATTGCCAAAGTTCCTCTCTATTCCAAAAGTCTAAAGCTGTAGGATAACCCTCACTAAAAGCAAGTTTGATATAATTCATTGCTTTTGCAATATCTTTTTTTACACCCTGTCCATAATAATACATATATCCCACTTTGAACATTGCTTTTGCTAAATTACCTTTATCTGCTGCCCGTTTATAATAAGTAAACGCCTTTTGTTCGTTTTTATTAGTACCAACTCCTTTTTCATACATCTCTCCAAGACAGTAAGTTGCCTCGTACATTTCTAAAGTATCGGCTTGATTGAAGTATTTGTATGCAAGGTGGAAATTTTGTTGTACTTCAATGCCATAATAATATAATTCTCCCAACGCCAATGCGGCATCCTTTTGCTTTTGAGTCGCTGCTTTTTTATACCAAAATACAGCCTTAGAAATATCTTTCTGATATCGATTGTCTGTTGCATACATGCGTCCTAATTTGTACTGAGCGTTGGCATCACCATCCTCTGCTGCACGCATATATGTAACTTGGGAAAAGACACTATTATACATAAAAAATGTAAGTGTGAACAAAATTGATTTTTTTATTATACTTTTCATATTACAACATGATTTTCTTTATTAGACGGCAAAGTTACTAATTTTTTAGAAATTTACAACATGCATATGACTAAAAAACAAAATGTTTTTATAAATAGTAGCAAAAACTGTACCAAAAAAATATGCACTACTCATATTTTAAATATGCTTTTATTACAATTAAATAAAATAAAATTAGTAACTTTGCAAATTGTTATGGAGAGCAAGAGAGTAGAAAAAATAAATAGACTGATACAGAAAGATTTAGCTGAAATATTAAGAGAAAAGGCACAATCGGAATTTTTTGGAGCAATGATGAGTGTAACAAAGGTTGCGATAACTTCGGATTTGTCTTTTGCTAGAGTGTATATTAGTATTTTTGTATTAGGGAATAAGTATACAGATGAACAAATTCTAAAACTCATAATGGAGAAAAAAGATTATATTCGTATGCTGTTAGGACAAAAAGTGCGACATCAATTGCGTGTTGTCCCAGATTTGATGTTTTTTATAGATGATACTTTGGAGTATGCCAAGCGAATAGATGAACTTTTGAAGAGTTAGCGATTGGCACTGAAGATTAGTTTTAGAATTCAGACATATAAGAGTTGAGTAAGCATAGTATAATATTATTTATTACAAAGAGGCTGGTTTTCTCTTCGCGTAATAAGGGAATAGTTAAGGTAATATCTTTAATTTCCCTTGTAGGGGTTGCCGTAGGTTCGTTTGCTTTGGTTTTAGTGTTAAGTGTTTTTAATGGGTTTACAGATGTTGCCAAAACTATGTTTGAAAAAACTTCACCCCCTTTACTTATAGAGCAGACTAAAGGCAATATTATAGATATCAAAACAATATCTTTCAATACTACTTCACATGATGACTATTATATATTGCCTATAGTTAAGACTACAGCAATGGTTAGTGTAGGAGAACAGCGTAGTATTGTAACACTTATGGGAATTGATGAAAAATATTTTCTTTTCAATGCGTTGGATTCGTGTATTGTGAATGGCAAACATCTATTTGATATAAAAGATTCTCTATTTTGTTTGATGGGTGTCAATCAGGCTACGATGTTAGGTTTAAATAAGGGAGCAGAGAAAATGAATATTGCCTTAAAACTTACAGTCCCTGCTACAAAAAACGATGATGTCATGGTCATTGAAGATAAACTTTCTTCGATTAATGTATTTTATCAAGCATCTTTTCAATCCCATTCAGAATTAGACGACGGTTTTGTATTCATATCTATAGACAAGGCAAGGGAATTGCTTGATATGGAAGAAAATACGTGTAATAGTATATACATTATACCTAAAAACAAATTGCGTACAGACAAAATCAAGGCAGATTTAGAAAAGCAGTTAGGTAGGGAGTATTCTATTAAAACCATATTGGAGCAACAAGCAGTGTATTTTCGTATAGTTAAATCAGAAAAACTTGCCGTTTATATAATATTGGCATTTATCATCTTTATAGCAACAATCAATATAGTAAGTAGTATTATAATATTATACATTCAAAAAGACAAAATGAATAAAATTCTCCGTGCAGTAGGTATGCAAATGAGAGATTTACGCAATATATATTTCTTGTACGGGATGTTTATAAATGTTTTGGGTTCATTGCTAGGTATTGCATTGGGATTGCTATTGTGTTTTTTACAACAACAATTCGGATTGATAAAATTAGCACAAGATGCTTTTGTTGTAGATGCCTTTCCTATAAAAATACTTGTAAAAGATATTGTAGCAGTATTCATTTTAGTAATATCTATTGGCAGTTTATCGATATGGGCAATAACTTCAAGGATAAGAGGATTTTAGGTATTTTTGTATATTCGTAATGTGTTATTTGTACATAGTATAAAAGGCAAAATAATGTTGCGAAAAACAAATTTCTGTGTAATCTTTGTAGATTATTAGATAATTTTGTAATTTTGCAAAAAATAATGAACATTAAAGCGTAATAATATGAGGAGATTTATACTTGTAATTTGTTTATTTGCTATTTTGTCGACGTTCCCTTTGTTTGTCAAAGCACAAAAAGGATTCTTTGATATAAATATAGGTTATAACAAGTACAATCAGCATTTTGATAAAGAATTGGGAGGACAAACTTTAGATATTGAGGATGAAACTTCGGGCTTAGGGTTGCCTGTGCTACAAGAAGACTTAACTTTGGATAAACCAACCTTACTGAACGTGAGTATCGGCTACAATTTTCATTTGGAAAACGGATGTTATTTGGGTTTGTATTTGGGTTATTCGCAGATGAAAGGAGAGCGTACTGCCAACGAAGCTACATTGTTGTCATTTTCTCCGCATCTTTCGTATATGATAAAAATAGGTAAGCGTTTCGTCTATACTCCTAATTGTTATGCTTCTATTGGATATGGTACTACTGCTTTGGGAGATGTTACTTTGTCGTTGGGTGGAGTCGCACAGACGGTAAATATGGGGAATGTTACCAAATTGAACTTTCGCTTTGGAATAAATCCTTTTTCATTTGACTATAAAGTGTCTGAGTTGGCAAGTGTAAATCTTACTTTCTTGACACCACAATTAAATGTTATGAGATATTCTTTTGAAAACGAAGATTATAATCAAACAACGAAAGATGTGGTGTTTCTTTACGGACAAGTTGGATTTAAATTATTTTTAAATAAAAAAGATCATTCTATGCAAAATACAAAGCATAAAAAACGTAGAAGATAAATTAAGAATTATGAGATTAGATGGAAGAAGAGAAAGTAGTAATGTTGATGACCGTAGAGGGTTCTCTGGTAAGACAAAAGCAGGAATAGGAGGTGGGGTAGGCATTATAGTTATTGCCTTACTAACTTGGATGCTGGGTGGCAATCCATTGAGTGTTATTCAGCAAAGTGGTGGTTTGAGCGGATTACAGACAGAACAGGTACAGACAAAGCACGAATTTACGGCAGAGGAACAGGAATTAGCCAAATTCTCTAAACAGATTCTTGCATCAACTGAGGATGTTTGGACGGAAGTTTTTACATCTATGGGCAAAAAATATATTCCACCTAAAATGGTTCTATATACTAATAGTGTAAATACCTCTTGTGGAGAAGGTAGTGCGTCGGTTGGTCCGTTTTATTGTTCTGCAGACCAGAGCCTTTATATAGATTTGTCGTTTTTTATGAGTATGAAACAGCAACTTGGAGCAGATGGCGATTTTGCATATGCATACGTAATTGCTCACGAGGTGGGGCATCACGTGGAATATCTATTAGGAACACTTGGACAGGCTCATAACCAAATGCAGCAAATGACTAAAGTCCAAGCTAATAAGATAAGCGTCCGTTTAGAATTGTTGGCAGATTTCTATGCTGGTATTTGGGGGCATTATGAACAGAAAATGTTTGGTTCTTTGGAGGACGGAGATTTGCAGGAGGCAATAAAATGTGCACAGGTTATTGGCGACAATTATCTACAGGAGAAATCACGTGGATATTCTCAACCGGAATCGTTTACACACGGCACTTCTGCTCAGAGAATGAAGTGGTTGAAATTGGGATTGCAAACAGGAGATATGTCCAAAGGCAATACGTTTGAATTATCTGACAAGGAATTATAGATAAGGTATTGTTAGTAAAATGAAATTAAGTTATAATTATTTATAGGAGAAAATAAAAATGAATACTATGGGAAGAAAATTTTTTATATTTGCATTCTTGGTTTTAGTTTCTATGCTTTGTGGAAACAAAATCTCGGCTCAAGAAAGTTCGGCGTTGTACTTTTCTTCGCAACCGCAAGCCGCAAACTACAATCCTTCTTTTATCCAGGGAACGAGATCGTATATTTCTCTTCCGGTTATAAGTCGGGTTAATGTTTCTTTTGGAACGTCAGGTTTTGCATACAATGATTTGGTTCATCAACATCCTCAATATGCAGACTCGTTACAAATGGACTTTGATGGTCTTTTGAAAAAATTGAAGAAGTCTAATTCATTGTCTTTTAGTATGAATACAGATATTGTTGGCGTTGGATTTAAATTTGGAGAGCATTATTTTTCTGTTGGTTCGTCGTTTAATGTGGAAACAAAGTTAGGATTTTCCAAAGATATGTTTGACTTTATAGCCTATGGTACAAGAATGTCCAGTTTTAACGTAGATGTGTTGGACGAGAGGTTGTTAAATCTTATCGCATATACATCGACATACTTTGGATATGCAAGAGAAATCAATGATCAATTGACACTTGGAGTTAGATTGAAAATGTATGGAGGTGTTGCTAATGTTGAGACGAATAAATCAAAGATAAAGTTGCAGTTGGATGCGAGTGAAGTTACTGCTTATGGAGATTTTAGTCTTAATGTATCAACATCTTTTGGTCATTTCAAGCAAATTTCAACTATTTTATCTGGCGAGGAAGGTAAATTTGATTTTTACACTAATAGTAATACAGCAGACAAAATCAGTAAGTCATTCAAAAATATGGGATTTGGTGTAGATTTGGGTGCAACTTATAAATTGAATGACCAAATGACTTTTTCTGCCTCTATTATAGATTTTGGTAGAATTACTTGGAAGTCTAACACACAGAGGATTCGTTCTAAATATCCAGGAGAGAAGTTTTCTTTTTCAGGTTTGGAATCTTCACATAGTACAATAGGAGAAAATATAGTAGAATCTTTTGAGGATATCTGGGATAGTATAAAATATGCGTTTGATTTGATGGTAGAGGATGTTAGTTCGTATTCTACTGCCGTACCAACAAAAATACATTTAGGTTATTCTTGGAATTTTCAATCAAATATGTATTTAGATGTTTTGTATAGTGGAAGATTTATAAATTATTCATATGAAAATTCGTTAATGCTTAATTATACTTTAAACATAGGGCGTATGCAAGTCTCAGTTGGCAATACTATTAGTTCTTCTTTGTTTAATCCTGCTTTGTTTTTATCTTTCGGAAGTGCTTTTTATGTAGGTATGAATTTCAGCAATTCATTAAATGTAAAGAAAGCAAATTCTTTGGGTGCATATCTTGGACTAAATTTAGCCATTAAGAATGCAAATAGCAACGGTCATCATTCCAGAGGAAAGAAAAGCAATTTGGATAGGGCAGAATTACAAAAGATAAAAATGTATTAAGAATATAGGTGAGCGAAAGCATATAATGTTTTAAGGTTGTTTGATGGTAAAGACATTAAGCAACCTTAAAAAGTTATTATATAACGGAAGAAACAATTAAAACAACCTTCCCTGCCAAGTTTTTCTTTTAAGCATTTCTTGTTCTATACTTTGGACAATTTGTTCGTTGCGAATTTTGCCCCAACTATTGCCAATATTGTATTTAGGTGGCACCTCAGAGGCAAATCTTTCTATAATAATGCGTGGATTCAACTTTTCCAAAAACTGTATTATGAAATCAATGTACTCTTTAAATGAAAAGAATTTGTATTTTGCTTTATTCTTCAGATAATCTTGCATCATGGCGGTGTTATCTAATATTTGAAGCTGATGAAATTTCAAATTATCAATTGGTAGTGAAGACAAAATTTCTGCTTCATTGAGCATATCTTCTGTTGTTTCGCAAGGAAAGCCAAAAATTATGTGTCCGCCGACTTCTAATTTCCTTTTATGAGATTCTTCTATGGCTTTAACTGTGCAATTAAAGGAATGGCCACGGTTAATTGCTAATAGGGTTTTGTCATAACAACTTTCTATGCCATATTCTATGACAATATGATACGTTTCATTCAATTCCGCTAAATAGTCTAACTTTTCATTATCCACACAATCGGGTCTAGTTCCAATAACTAAGCCAATAATTTGCTCATGACTCAAAGCCTCTTCGTATTTTCTTTTAAGGACGTCTAAAGGTGCGAATGTATTTGAATAAGGTTGAAAATAAGCCAGATATTTTGTGGTGTGCTTGTAACGCCATGAGTGAAATTTGATACCTTCTTCTATTTGAGTTGTGATACTTGAGAATCTCCTGCAATATGATGGGTTAAAAGCGTCATTGGAACAGAAAGTGCAACCGTAACCTGAGGATTGAGTTTTAAAATTTTTGTATTCCTCTTCATCATTTATGAAATCCGTTTGGTTATATCTAATTTCTGCCCATCTGTTTGGACAAGAAAATCCAGCATCTATAGATAATTTCTGCACGCGTTCTGAAAACAATTTACGCATGTAATTAGAGTACGCATTGAATGGACGATTGTGTCCCCAGATATGAGAATTAGTCATTTTGTTGTTTGGAAGAATATCGCAAAAGTGAGACAATATGGATAGTTTTCAAGTTAATATTGTGTTTATTTATGTAAGATTGTAATCGCATTAAGCAAGCATTGTCCGTAGATGTGATATAATCGGCACCTAATGAGATAGCACGTTCAACTTTTCTCTTGGCAAGTTCATCACTTACGTATTTATTGTACAATTCTAACAAACCACCGGCTCCACAACAGACATTATCCTCATCTTCATTAACAAGCGTCAATCCTTTTATGTTTTTAAGTAGCAAAAGAGACTCTTGCTTAACGTCATACCTGTTAATAGAATGGCAATTGCTCTGAAAAAACACTTTAAAAGGGAATTCCGCGTTGAGATTACAGTCAGGGCGAACGTGATGTATGAACTCCGTTATGTCCATTACACGTTTTGCTAAATTTTTATAAGAATTGTGATTAGAGGTGTTATGAAATAGATTAGCACATTCAGTTTTTATGTAACTAACGCATTTAGTTGAGCAACTGATTACAGGATTCTCTCCCTTGAAGTCTTCAATAAATTTTTCCATTACACGTTTTGCTTCATCGAAGTTACCATTCGTGTAAAGCAATTCACCACAGCACGTTTGGTTTTCTCTATATCTTGCCTTAAAACCTAAACTCTCCACAACGTTTATTAAATCCGTTGCGATGTTTTCACTAAACAAATCAACGCTACAAGGAATAAAAATATCGACTTCTTTTTTCATATCAATGATTACAGATAAGGGTTAATTATTGTGCAAATCTACGAAATTTTTTTATAATATTGTTTCCAGGAATACAAGAAATACGAAAACCAAATCTAACAAACCTGCCATGAATAGAGATTTGTTGTATTTTTTACCAGAATCTTTTCGAATTTTTCCAAACAACAAGATAGCGAATACAGATATTAAGTTAGTAAATGATAGAGAGAATGCGATGAATGTAGCAATCAGCATCACGAAACAATAAACGAGTAAAATTTTTTGAGCATTTGCTTTACCGAAACGTACAACCAATGTTTTTTTTCCAGCAATTGCGTCATCGTTTTCATCTCTTAAATTATTTATCATAAGCACCATTGCGGCGATTACTCCACACACCAAACCAGATGCAATAATTGTTGGGTTGGTTACAGTATCAACCAAATTATATTGAGGATTCTCAACGCTAATTAGATGAAACGTTCCCATAACTGCAAGAATCCCGTAATAGAATACACAAAAAATGTCAGCGATACCTAAATAGGAGAGAGCGAAACGAGTAGCGGAGTAGAGGAATGCAGAAATCACGGCGGTAATACCTATAATCAGTATAAAGATTCCACCATTGACGACAAGGATTAC
>ONOZ01000007.1 GCA_900319595.1 uncultured Bacteroidales bacterium
CAATACAACGCATCTTTTCATACACGAGAATTATTTTATTGAATTGAGTAATTCATAATTTATTTTCACTGGATATTTTTCTTTTAAGTCTTCTATCCATTTTTTTTCTAGAACTTCCTGATAATCACTTGTTACCAAACCTTTACAGGCAGACAATGGCTTTATACTTACAGGCATCATCTCTATCAATTCTATGATAACATTTCTATTAGTTATGGATGTAGTATCCTTAATAAATTCTTTTTTATTATTAGTAGCAAAAGTATAACCTTTATTAAATATATTTTTGTCTACAATATTGTTTGCTCCTTTTTCAAACCGACTCCATGTATAAGAAATCTTCTCGCCATATTTTTCAGTAATTATATCCGTTATCTCATCGTTGGTCTTACCTTTTTTTCTATACTTAACTATCAATTTTTGAATGGTTTTTATGTCTAAATCCTTATTCAGCAACCAAACTACAGCATCAGCCCTTTCTGTGTAAAGATATTTGGATTTATGTTTTTCATAATATTGTTCAACCTCAACACTATCTGACAAAGATTTTGTCCAAATCATTTTGTCCGTCAAATCAAATATTAAAACACCTCTCTTAAATTCCTCTATGCTTTCTTTTACGTTAGGATACATTTCTCCTATATTTTCCACTGCATAGTCCAAAACATTATTATCCGAATAACTTTTAAAATGTTTATTTACATATGTCTGCAAATGAGTTGGTGTGGTGTTACTTTGATTCTCAAATATATATTCAATAAAATCTCCACATGTAAAAGTTTGCTTGCCAATAGAAAAGAGAAACTTACCTTTTATTTCATCAATCTCTTCTGGCATCTGCCAAGTTGCAGAGAAGACCGAATCTGTAAGAAAATTCGCAATTTGCTTGAGTGCATTGCTATCGATAACATAGCCATAAGTATCTTTAGATTTAGCAATAAATCTATCTGCTGACAAGAAACCTCTATCATCCTTGGTTATTCTTGCTTTTATATTTTGTTCCAAAACATTATAATCTGGCAAAGATACAGAAGTTATATATTTCACTATATGCCAACCAAAACGTGTTTGAAAAGGTTGTGTAGTTTTCCCGTCAGTATGTTTTAAATACAAATCTATATACTCGGCAGGAACTGTATTTGCTCGTTGATTGCTCAACACTCCTCCTCTTTGTGCAGAGTAAGCATCATCTGAATATAAAGATGCGACCGAGTCAAATCCTAACGCCGCTATTTGATTATATGCATTATCTATTAACTGTTTTATGTCTTGCCCTTCGTGCTTTTTTGCATTAACAAATATGTGTGCGAAGTTGAATGTGTAAAACGGGGCTTTTATTGCAGATGTTAGTTTGATAATATGATATCCGAAATTGCTTCTACAAAAAGTTATACTATCTTTGATTTGCGGTGTATCATCTTCAGCGTCCATTATTATTCGCTCATAGCAGGCCTGTTCAAAAGAATAAATCATATTCATCGAAGAAAAATATCCTAAATCTCCATGATTCGCAATACCTGTTGTTGTAGTAGCAGAAGGGTCTTCAGAATATCTATCTACCAATGCTATGAAATTCTCGCCTTTCAGTGCTTTTTTGTATATCATTTGTGCTTTCTGATAATACTGTAAAGTATCTTCAGGAGCAACATTTGTCGGAATCGAAATCAAAATATGCGATGCTCTCACGAGTATTTTCAATCTTTCATATGCTTCCAATGCCAATGAATCCAAAACTTTTGTATCGTTAATATAGGGTTTAACTATAGACTTACGATAATCTTGCACTTGAGCTATTGTTGAAGAATCCTTATCCATACCCAAATCATACGCTTGCAAAAGTTTCAACTTGTAGTTTATATACAAATTTAGATACTCTTCCACCGCGGAATTTTCCATAGAAACAGTCGCGTTTTTGTTAAACATTTGCAAAAATTCGTCTTTTGTTACTTTCTCTCTGTCTCCAAGGGAAAATAATACTTCGTTCTGAGCATTAACTATTAGCGTTACAAACAAACTTACTATAAAAAATAATTTCTTCATCTCAATTTGTCTTAATATCTTAACGTGAATAATTTGGAGCCTCTTTTGTTATGGTAATATCGTGCGGATGCCCTTCTATAAAACCTGCATTTGTAATTTGTATAAATTTAGCTTTACGTAGTTGTTCAAGGTTTGTACTTCCTGTATAACCCATACCTGCTTTCAATCCACCAACAAGTTGATATATTACCTCAACTACCGAACCCTTGTAAGGGACCCTGCCCACAATTCCTTCTGGCACTAATTTATTGATATCTTTTTCATCTCCTTGGAAATACCTGTCTTTACTTCCGTCTTGCATCGCATCCAATGAGCCCATTCCTCTATATGCTTTGTATTTTCTTCCCTCCATTATTATTGTATCTCCCGGAGATTCTTCCGTCCCAGCAAATAAAGACCCAGCCATAATCGTACCTGCACCTGCCGCAAGTGCCTTGACAATATCTCCAGAATAGCGAATACCTCCATCTGCAATGACGGGAATTCCACTACCTTTCAACGCATTACAAACATTCAATACGGCTGTAAGTTGTGGCATACCAATCCCAGCAACAATTCTCGTTGTACAAATACTTCCTGGTCCAATACCAACCTTTATTGCGTCTGCACCTGCCTTTTGCAGAGCAATCGCTGCCTCTGCTGTTGCAATATTACCAACAACTACATCTATATCTTTATATCTACTCTTAGTCTCTTTGACAGTATTGATAACATTCAAAGAATGACCATGAGCAGTGTCTATAACTATAGCATCAACTCCAGCATTTACAACAGCATCAATCCTATCATACATATCCTTTGTAATTCCAATACCTGCTGCAACTCGCAACCTTCCCATAGAATCTTTACATGCATTAGGACGTTCTTTTAGTTTGATAATATCTCTATAAGTAATCAATCCTGTCAAATGGCCTTCATCATCAACAATTGGAAGCTTCTCTATACGATGCTTTTGTAATATATCCGCTGCTTGCGAAAAAGAAACTCCTTGTTTTGCAGTAACAACTTCTTTAGTCATTACGTCTTGCAAAAGTTTTTTGGTGTCTTTTTCAAAACGCAAATCTCTATTCGTTACAATTCCTATAATTTTGTTTTCTTCATCTACAATAGGAATGCCACCAATATGCAGTTGAATCATCATATTCTTTGCATCCTTAACAGTAGCCATCTTATGCAAAGTGGAAGGGGAGGTAATCATCCCGTTTTCACTTCTTTTAACTTTCTGAACTTCTTTCGCTTGACGATCAATAGACATATTTTTGTGCAGTACCCCTATTCCGCCTTCTTGAGCCAAAGCAATAGCCATATTAGCCTCTGTAACAGTATCCATTGCAGCTGCAACAATCGGAATATTTACGTCTATATTCCTAGAAAATTGACTTTTTACCTCAACGTCTTTTGGTATAATTTCTGAATATGCAGGAACCAAAAGTACATCATCGTATGTCAATCCTGTACCTATTATCTTATTTTCTGCGTCCATTGTATTTATATATAGTATTTTTGAAAATCTCTATCCATTATATAAGGATATTAAAATCCTGTGCAAATTTACAATATTTTACTGATATAACAACCTTTTTTTATCATTTTTTCACAAAACTATCTATCGGAATCTTAAATTAAAACTTTAAAAGTATCTGCCCTCCTATATAATGTCTAATATTTCCTTTAATTAAATCATTACCCGTTCCTATCTCACTTATATTATTATACTTTGTTAGATGGTAACGCAAATGTATTTGAA
>ONOZ01000008.1 GCA_900319595.1 uncultured Bacteroidales bacterium
ACCATATATATATATGAGTAATGTTGTTAATCGCAGTGCAAAGATACAAAATTGAAAGCAATTCACAACCTATTTGTATGAGTGCCGAAATCTATTCTAGTTGTTAATCGCAGTGCAAAGATACAAAATTGAAAGCAATTCACAACCTCGAAATAAATTAGCAGCAGATAAAACAATGGCAATAAAAGATTTTTGCAGATACTACGCAGTCTTTTTTGTGTCGGTACAACTTAATTATATATAAGATAAAACGGCAGATAAAGGTTTGTAAGTATATGCAAAAACGTCATAGAAACAGAAGTATGTATTTCCATGAGCTAGCTGAGACAAGTACGAAATACTTTATACCATATATAACACAGTTTAAACAGCTAAGCAATGAGTGTCGCATATTAGAAATAGGTTGTGGTGATGGCGGCAATCTATTTCCTTTCGCAAAAATAGGATGTTATACGTTAGGCATAGATATTTCAAAAGAAAGAATATCCGATGCACAAAGATTCTTTAAAGATTATAAGGTTAAAGGCGATTTTATTGCAACCGATATATTTTTGCTTAAAAATTATACAACTCGTTTTGATATAATCATATGCCACGATGTTATTGAACACATTTCTAATAAGCAGAGGTTAATGTCATTATTAGGAGAATTTCTTTCAAATGATGGGATTATATTCATTTCTTTTCCTCCTTGGCAAATGCCTTTTGGGGGGCATCAACAAATATGTCAAAACAAAATACTCAGCCATCTGCCATTTGTTCATCTTTTGCCCAAATTGTTGTACCGTTTGCTTTTGAAACTATTCGGAGAAAACGATGGTTGCATCAAAGAACTGCTATCCATAAAAGAAACAAAGACAACCATAGAATTATTTGAACGGGTATTAAAGAGCATAAGAAAATTTAATATTGTAGATAGAACTCTTTGGCTTGTCAATCCTCATTACGAACAAAAATTTCATTTAAATCCCCTCCGTCAATGGACTTTACTGTCCGATATTCCTCTTTTACGGAATGTTTATACTACATCGGTATGGTATCTGCTTAATCACAAACTGACATCAAAACAAAAATAGTACATATTTTCATATTTTATTCTCTATTATATAGTCTTTCTTTCACTCTTCGCCTTAGTTGTGAATCACTATGCAAAAATACAGAAACGGAAACAATTCACAACATTTTTCAATAGTCGGCGGAAAAGTAGGAAGTTGCTAATTACATTGCAAAGATACAAACTGTTTTTCGTATGGCAAAATTTCGGATAAAAATAGCCAAATTTTTGTCCATTACATCATAGTTGCGTTGCTTTCTCTGCCAGCCGTTGCCCCATATCGTATGCCGTTTGCATATCCTTTTGAAACTGTGTGTCTCGTACATGTGTTTTATGTGTCTCGTCAAAGCTATCGGCATCGTAGCGACTATAGTCATTGAACTGATAAGTATCATACGAACAAAGTATTTCTGTCGGACCAAACATAGCCATAGACTCAGAATTGCGACCTAATAGAATATCATAATCAATACGCTTGTACATCTCTTCGTTTGGACAATTCATCGTGTATATGGTGGCACTAACTTTGTTTTTAAGAATAATTGGATGCGAGTAGTCTGAATAATTGACTGCAGGAAAAATGAATCTCTCCATAAAGGCTCTAAGGTTAGCTGTAGGGTAGCTACAATAATTGGGCGACCCGCATACCAACACGTCGGCATAGACAGCTTTCTCTAAAATGGGTAGCAGGTCATCCTTGAACGAACATATTCCTTTTTTACCATTTCTGATTTTGCAAGCAAAACAACTCATACAACCCTTATAGTTGAGATTAGGGTCATATAGATTTATAAGTTCCACATCACACCCTGCAGCATGAACACCGTCCATAGTACTTTTCAGCAACTTAGCTGTATTACCATTTTTACGCGGACTTCCGTTGATAAATAATGCTTTCATACGATATTATTTATTTTAAATTTTAATTTCCCCTTTATATCTATGTTATATACCGTTATAGTAGCAGTAACAACAAATATTATCTAACCTTTCAGCGAAACAATTGCTACCCCTTCCTGTCGTTTAAGAATGGAAATGCATCAGACTTAACAATCCAAGATAAACCAAAGAAGAATAATGCTATAGCTTCTACAATCCAAACTATATTATAAATATTTACGCCTGGGATACTATTCAAGAGTAATAGTAAAAATGAGGCTACCATGCCAATACCACACACTCTATAAATAATGTTCTTAATCTTTTTTTGC
This sequence comes from uncultured Bacteroidales bacterium, assembly GCA_900319595.1. Lineage (GTDB taxonomy): Bacteria > Bacteroidota > Bacteroidia > Bacteroidales > P3 > Scybalousia_A. The sequence goes on from ONOZ01000008.1 coordinate 2,266, forward strand.
TTTGTCATCTTACCGCTCGTTTTGGTAAACAAGAAGTAACTCATAAAAGCTAATACTCCAAAGAATACCATAGCACTAATTGCATGAAATATATTACTTATATGTGATGGGATGTTGAATGCACCAACTTTAATATATGGGTCATCTGAATATGCCATAGGAAACAAACATATCAGTATTCCAAATACACCTGCTATAGTTGATGTAATATCATCAATTAAACCATAACCTTTATAATTTATAAGTAGTATTCCTGCACTACCTAATACAACCATAAAAGTGCCTACCGCACATAATGAATAGTATGTAATTGAAATTGATTGTGGCCAAGATAAAGTAATCAAAGCTACAAGCCAAGGAAGTGCCATACCTAACGCCCCTATCATAATTCTCATACGTTTTGTGTTTACTGTTACGCTCATTTTCTTATTTATTTTATTAGTTTTAATAATTTCTACGTTAGCATAAGTATTTTTTATAGACCTTTATAGTAAAGTGTTTATTAAGTATATCATCCTAAACTCTTTTCTATTTTATACTAATTTTAGGGTCTTTACTTTGCAAAGATACAAAATTAAAAACAATTTACAACAAGATGTAGCAAAAAGTTATTAAATTGTCGGTTGTTAATCGCAGTGTAAAGGAAACTTACAAAATCTCATAAGATATTAAAAATTAAAGAGATAGATTTAAAATCTACCCCTTTTGCGTTGTCCCACTCGCAAGCCCTAACGTAAATAAGTTTGTTTTATTTTCATTATAGTATAGTTTTTATTTTAATTGTTTATTATATCAAGTCGGGTGGCACTTTTTTAAAAAGAAAATTATATTTTTAAATTAAAATTTATATATTTTTTTGTAGATTAAAAATTTTGTTATAATTTTGCAACTGAAAATTATCCCCCGTAGGTGGAAAAAACTACGGCTCGCCATTATCTCGGTAATGGCTTATTTTTTAGAAAGATATGGAGAAACAACGAGTGATTGTATATATAGACGGTTTTAATTTCTATTATGGTCTGAAAGATAGTGGTTGGAAAAAATATTATTGGTTAGACATTGTAAAGTTATTTGAAAAATTTATTCGTCCAAACCAAGAACTCATAGAAGTTAAATATTTTTCTGCTCGCCCAACAGATACAGAAAAAGCACAAAGACAAAATGATTTCTTTCAAGCAAATAAAGAAAATTCCAAATTTAGACTAATATTAGGCAAATATTTGAAAAAGGAAATCAAATGTTTTAGGTGTGGAAATATTATACACACTTATGAAGAAAAAGAAAGCGATGTTAGGATTGCAACACAAATAGTTTCTGACGCACTTAATGATAAATGCGATATATCTATTGTAGTGTCCGCTGACAGCGATATGATACCAGCCATAGAATTGACTTTGGAGGCTAAACATAGGGTATTTGTCTATTTTCCGCCAAGTCAATATTCAAGTAATCTTGCGACAATAACAGGCAATCAACCTATTTTAATGAAACGTTATGAATCACGTTTCAAGCAATCATTGTTGCCAGATACTGTGCATTTGCAACAGGTAGATTACGATATAGAAATACCTGCTAAGTGGAAGCAATATCAGAATGAATAAGACAAGATACAATATCAGAGTTCAAAATCATTCTTTGCAAAAATTGTCAAAGTATCTACTTAAAATATAA
>ONOZ01000037.1 GCA_900319595.1 uncultured Bacteroidales bacterium
ATTCCACTTTTTTCTAAATCATTGTTTTTCAGCACGATTTTTCATTTTGCAAATTTACAAAAAATTTTTGAATTGACCAAATTTTTAAAATAATTTTGTATCTTTGCAAATTCAAAATAAATGGATAATTAAATAAATATAGGTATAAGATGAAATTATTGGCATTAATGTTAAGTCTTTCGTTTCTTGTGTTGATTCACGAGGGAGGACATTTTTTCTTTGCACGATTATTCAAAACGCGTGTGGAAAAATTCTATTTGTTTTTCAATCCTTGGTTTTCCATTGTAAGAGCAAAAAGATATAATGGCAAGTGGCATTTTTCTTTCTTTTCTCCAAAATCTCCAGAAGAGTTTGCAAAATACCCCGATAACACAGAATGGGGCATTGGTTGGTTACCTTTTGGTGGCTACTGCTCAATTGCTGGTATGATTGACGAAAACAATACTGACGGCAGCAAATTGTCCGCAGTTGAACAACCATGGGAATATCGTAGCAAGAAGGCTTGGCAAAGATTATTGATAATTTCCGGCGGTGTTTTGGTAAATTTCATTGGTGCGTTATGTATATACTCTGCTATCATATTTACTTGGGGGACAGAAACATTGCCTTTAAAAAATGTTCCATATGGCTATGACTACAATCAAACTGCTCAAAAATATGGGTTTAAAAATGGCGACTATGTCTTGTCAATAGATGGCAAAGATATGTATGAATTGAAAGACGTTATCAATACCCTACTGCTTGATGGAGGAAAACAAATAAAAGTGTTGAGAAATAACGATACTACCACGTTTGCTCTACCAGATGGTTTTGCCAAAGAAATGGTAGGAGCAGGAGAAAAACAATTCGCTATGCCTCGTTTTCCTTTTGTTATTGGAGATTTTGCAAATAATTCATTAGGGGAACAAGCAGGATTGCGGGTTGGTGATAGTTTAGTTGCTATAAATGGTCAGCAGACAACAAGTTTTTCCGAGTTTAAGGCAAAACTATCTCGTTATGTCAATGCAGATGTTGTTATATCCTACTATCGTAACAATATCTTGGACAGTTTAAAAATCCATTTAGGAAAAGATGGCTTGATTGGTGCTGCTCCAAAAAATTTCTTGGCAGATGTCAAAACAGAACATCATTCTTATGGATTTTTTGCTTCAATCCCAAAAGGTATTTCCTATGGAGTAGAAACTTTGGTATCGTATGTAAAACAGTTTAAAATAGTTTTCTCAAAAGAAGGAGCCTCTCAGTTAGGTGGATTTGGCACAATAGGTTCTTTATTCCCGGAAAGTTGGGATTGGTTTCGTTTTTGGTCTATGACAGCATTCTTATCAATCATATTAGCATTTATGAATATCCTACCAATTCCAGCATTGGACGGAGGACATATAGTTTTTACGCTATGGGAGATGATAACAGGTAGAAAACCAAGCGACAAGTTTTTGGAAAGAGCCCAAATGGTTGGTATGATTCTATTGTTTGCATTGCTAATATATGCTAACGGTAACGATATATTCCGTTGGCTTACAGGAAAATTGTAATAGAACAATAGAAATCATATTTCAATTATTATAAATGAAAGATTTTTATAGAATAATTGCCATATAGATGCATAAATTATCAAACCTGTACAAAAATATATATGTATTTAAACAAATGAATATAATTTGTAAGAAAAGATATCTTGCAGTCCTTATTTTATTGTTTATTTGCAATCAAAATATATTTGCACAGCACTACCCAAAATGGCTTGATAGTGCCGTTTTTTATCAAATCTACCCATCGTCTTTCAAAGATAGCGATGCTAATGGCATAGGCGATTTGAATGGAATTACACAAAAATTGGATTATTTGAAAAATCTTGGTATCAATACCATTTGGTTGAATCCTATTTTCCTATCTGGTTGGTTAGATGGTGGATATGATGTTATTGATTTCTATAAAATAGACCCAAGATTTGGAGATGAGAATGATTTCCTTCATCTATTGGATTCTGCTCACACAAAGGGCATACGGGTTTGTTTAGACTTGGTGGCAGGACACACAAGTAAAGAATGTGAATGGTATAAACAGGCTTCCATTGGCAATAAAGAAAACAAATTCTATGGTTTTTACATTTTTACAGACTCCATTGCCAAGGACGAATTAGCAACTTTGGAACGAAGACACAGAACCAATGACCCCAAAATTGCAACGTGGGGTAGTTTTGGGCTTGCTAATGCTCCTGCTGGCAAATATTATAGAAAGAATTTCTTTGAATTTCAACCTGCTTTGAATTATGGCTTTGCTCAAAGGGACACAAATGATACCTCTCAGCAATCGCCATACGACAAGGAGCCTATGCAGGTACGTGGAGCAATGAAAGATGTTATGAAATATTGGTTTGACAAAGGCGTTGATGGCTTTCGTGTAGATATGGCTTCATCTTTAATAAAAAACGATGTGGATAAGAAAGAGAATATCAAACTTTGGCAAGATTTTCGTTCATGGTTAGACAAAGAATACCCCGATAAAGCTCTTATTTCCGAGTGGAGCAACCCAAAACAAGCCATTGAGGCAGGCTTTCATATAGATTTTATGATTCACTTTGGAATCAAAGGCTATCCTTCATTGTTTTTTCAAAAAGGGGTACCAGACTGTGGCGATTATGAATACTGTTTCTTTGACAAAAGTGGCAAGGGAAGTATAAAAGAATTTGTAGAAAATTTTACAGATGCTTATCTTACTACAAAACATAAAGGATTTATTGCCATACCAACGGGTAATCATGACTTTGTACGGCTGAACTGTGGAGCAAGAAATGATGTTTCGCAATTGAAAATAGCAATGGCTTTCTTGCTTACCATGCCCGGCGTACCATTTATATATTATGGAGATGAAATTGGTCTAAAATATCAATGGAATCTACAAGACAAAGAAGGTGCAGGCAAACGTGCTGGCACAAGGACACCAATGCAATGGACAAATTCTAAAAATGCAGGTTTTTCACATGCAGAAAAAGATAAATTGTATTTTCCGATAGATACAGACAACAACACCATAACCGTTGAATCGCAAGAAAAGGACACCTCGTCTCTACTATATTTTACAAAGCAACTAATTGCTTTACGCAAAAATGAAAACGCCCTTGCTAATACTAGCGATTGGGAACTATTGAGTAGTACAGAAAAATCTTATCCTTTGATTTATAGACGTTTTAATAAAGATGAAAATATAATAATTGCTATAAATCCAAGTGAAAACGAAGTTGTTGCAACTATTCCTAAACAAAAAATAAAGGACAAGAGGTTATTATCTTTTAATAAAACTTATTATCAACCCCTTATACAAACAGATGCCATTGTAATGGGGGCATTTTCTATTCTTATCATTAAATGATAGTGTAAAATTTGCAAATAAAAGAAAAAGTCGTAACTTTGCAAAAGTAAAATACTACTTTGTTTGTATTGAAACGGATAACCAAAGATTAATGTATAACAATAATTAAATAAATGAAAGACTTTGTAGAAGAATTGCAGTGGAGAGGCATGATTCATAACATAATGCCCGGCACTGGAGAGCAGTTGAAAAAAGGAATGCAGACCGCATACGTAGGAATTGACCCAACGGCAGACTCTTTGCACATTGGACATTTGGTAAGTATAATGATAATGGCACATTTTCAGGCTTGCGGACATAGACCTTTGATTGTAGTAGGCGGAGCAACAGGAATGATTGGCGATCCTTCGTTTAAAAGTGCTGAGCGTGTGTTATTGACTCCCGAAATTATCAATCATAACTTACAATGTATCAAAAAACAAGTTTCTAAATTCTTAAACTTTGACGAAAATACAGAAAATCACGCTCAAATTCTTAATAATTATGATTGGACTAAACAGTGGTCGTTCATAGATTTCATAAGAGAAATTGGAAAACACATAACCGTCAATTATATGATGGCTAAAGATAGTGTAAAAAAGAGAATAGAAACAGGTATTTCCTTCACAGAGTTTTCTTATCAACTATTGCAAGGTTATGATTACTTCTATTTATACCAGAATTACGATTGCCGTTTGCAACTTGGAGGTTCTGACCAGTGGGGTAATATAACAACTGGAACAGAGTTAATAAAACGTATGGCAGATGGAGAAGCCTACGCAATAACTTGCCCGCTTATTACAAAAGCAGATGGTAAGAAATTTGGTAAGACCGAAAAAGGTAATGTTTGGTTGGATAGAGAAAAAACCTCTCCTTATCAGTTTTATCAATTTTGGTTGAATCTGTCCGATGATGATGCAAAAAGATTTATACGCATCTTTACTTTGAAAACACAAGACGAGATATTGGCGTTAGAAAGTGAGCATGATAAACAACCAGAAGCACGTTTGTTGCAAAAGGAATTAGCAAAGGACATAACTATTAGAGTACATAGCGAAGAGGATTATAATAACGCAATAGAGGCTTCGCAAATCTTGTTTGGCAAAGGTACAAAAGAAACATTATCACGCCTTGACGAGATGACTTTCCTTAGTGTCTTTGAAGGCGTTCCTCAATTCAAAGTAAGTAAAAGCGATATAGAGGCAGGCATACCTATTATTGATTTGTTAGCAACTCATACACAAATACTTTCTTCAAAAGGCGAGGTACGTAGAGAATTAAAAGGTAATTCTTTATCAATAAACAAAGAAAAGATAGGAGAAGATTACATAACAAATAACGATTCCATTTTGAATAACAAATATATCTTGGTACAAAAAGGTAAGAAAAACTACTTTATTATTGTTGCCGAGTAATA
>ONOZ01000089.1 GCA_900319595.1 uncultured Bacteroidales bacterium
CAAAGACACCCGATTTAGAATCGCAAAATTACAATATTTTTTATATTTAACAAAATTTTTGTAATTATTCTTTGTTAACTAAGAGTTTTAATACTTAATACTACTAGTTTCACATATAATTTTACGAATTACCTTTTACTCTATTATGATGTTTGCAAAGCATTTGACAATTTTGCTTATCTGTATTCCCTCCTTTACTCCATGCTGTTACATGGTCGGCGTCCATTTCGTTCATTTTCCAGATTTTTTTTGCATTTTGCCCATTCTCAATTATACAATCGGGACAATTAGATATATCTTTATCTTGTGCCTTCTTTGTTTGTTCTGTATAAACTGCTTTTTTTGTCCTCTCATCAAAGATTCTAATATTCAAATATTTCAAATCTTCTTTTTGACAACGATTTAAAACATATTCAAACACGCTTTTATTATTTGTAACAAAGTCATCGGCAAATAATTCATCAACTTTGCTTTTTACTTCTTTGGAATTATAAGGATTGTTGTGGTACTTCTCATACATTCTTCCCCATTGTAACCCTTTCATCTCCCTATGGACGTCCTCAAATATTGTGGAGACCCAATCTATTACTGTATTGAAGTAAGTTTCTACTTCTTCTATATTGTCTTTCTTGCGATTTGCAGATAGATATTTCTCAATTTCTTTTTTATCTCCACCTTCGCATTTACTAACCCACATTAAAGCCCGTTCTAAAAAGTCTTGACGGTTAGCAACTCCGTTAATATACGCACTCCACTTCTGAATATTGGAGTTTTGTGAGTTAGAAAATTTTTCCTTTAACTTTGTAACGAAAGGACCTGAATATACGGAGTTCAATATCTCTTGTTCATTCAATGGAATACCTGCAATATTGATAGTTTTGAACCATTCCTTGATTTCTTCTTCCTCTCCCTCGCAAATATATACCAAAAGTTTGGTGTCATTTATCAACTGTTGCTTATCTTCATTCAATCCGTCAAAATATTGTTGCACTCCTCCGTCTTTCACCGTAAATTTACGCGTAACGAATCGTCCTAAACTCGTAATTCTTTGCTGACCATCCAAAACCTCGTATTGATCTTCGCTAACCTTATTGAAATATATCAATCCCAGTGGGTACTTTTTTAAGGCGGATTCAATAACCGCTACATCTCTTCTGCCGTCTGCATATATGTAATTGCGTTGATACTCCGGCTGAATTACAAGTTTGCCGTTTAATCCGAAAAGTCCTTTGCCTTCTAATTCATTATAGACGAACCCTTCGCAAATCTCTTTTACTGTAAATTGTCTTAATTCTGTTTTCATCGTCAATTGTTCTAAACTTACAATGATTCTTATTCTTTTTTATATCCCTCGTAATAATATGATTGCTCAATACCTTTGAATATTACCTCTCTATTGTCACAATCAGAAGAGAGATTGTCTTTTAATAAAACTCTAATCTCTAAATTGTTGATAGGGGAGCGTTCCATCGCCATAAGATAAAAATCTTTATCCACATTCTGCCAATTAACTACCTTTTGCAAATGTTTTTTCAACATCATATCCAACCAAATACGCATACTTCTGCCATTACCTTCCATAAAAGGATGTGCAATATTCATTTCAACGTATTTTTCTATGATTTGCTCAAAGGTTTCTTCACCCATTTTTTCCACTGCTTGCAATACTGCATCGAGGTATAGTGAATTTGCAAAACGAAATCCCCCTTTTGATATATTCACTTTACGAATCTGCCCTGCAAAATCATATAATCCATCAAACAAATAACGATGAATTTCCTGCAACCCCTTTACTGTTCCAACTTCTATATTGTTTATATCTCCTGAAACAAATAAACGTTTTGCATTTTCTAAACTTTTTTCGTCAATACTTTTCATAATTTTAGAACAATTTGATTTTGCAAAGATACAAATTTTTATCGTTATTACCTAATTGCTTATTTCTTTTTATTTTCTCTTTATGACTATCCTAACAAACTTATGAATACCATTGACCATTGTAAGATATTTTCCTTGTGTTTCTTCGGTTGCACCATATAACTGACTATATCTACCTATTGCATCAATAATTTGAAATTGCTCTGGGCAATACTTATTTAAAAAAGAATTAGGAACACCCATCAAGTCATTATAGTCGTTAGGTATTGCATCTGTGTATGGAACTTCAATAGCATCGTAAAAGTCGTACTTTTGATAACCTTTTTCTTTTATTTCTTTGTGCTTGCTATATTTTATGTTATCCTCCATACTCATAAGACTTAACGGAGTATGTCTTCTGCCGTGATCTATATTAGTAAACCAACAAGTATTTCCCATTTTTTTGTGTTCGCCAGTTGGTGTAATATATTCTTTTGCTCCATTAACAACACCTAACCATATAATATTGTCTTTTAAATAAGGGAAAATTTCTTTATAAGTAATAGCGTTCATATTTCCTAAAATAAGAAATTGTTTTTTTGCTTCCATAATCCATTTTAAAAACTCTCTAAATAAAGAAAATGGAGGATTGGTGATTATTATATCGGCTTCATCTCTTAGTTTTTTGCCTTCATCGGAATTAAAATCCCCATCGTCTTCAAGGTATTGCCATTTCAAATCCTTAAAATCCACTTTACCATCCCCGTTGATATCCTTATCCAAAGTAAATATCTTTCCACGACAGCGAGTTTTCGTTTCATCAAAATTGGACGAGTATTTTTCAAAATTTGTTGGTTGATAATCTATTTCCAATTGCTTACTCTCCACAGCATAACTTGTAGAAATAAGTTTTTTTAATCCAAAATTCTTAAAATTTTGTGCAAAGAACAAAGTAAAATTACTCCATTCTGGGTCATCGCATGGCAAAAGAATAGTTTTATTACGAAATACATCGGGATTGTACTCCAAATACGCATTGACTTCTCTTTGTATATCAGCATATTGTGTATAAAACTCATCATTTTTTACTTTTGCCGCTTTTCTTAGACTACTATTTTTTGGCATATCGCTATTAAATTGTTTTTCTTTGCGTTATGCCATCGTTATTTCCCTACAACAACAGAAATGTGAGCCCACTCATCTATCCCTGCGGTCGTAGGAAACACCGATTATACCAATAAGAAAACTCACATTGAAGAGTTCTATCAATATTTTCGGTATGATTCCTTGAAATTTCCTACGTTTCGAGATACCTATACTAATAGCAAACGCTATATTACTACTTACTTTTCCTAATTAACTATATATTATTGTATATAATTAAAGAAAAAGACCAAACACTTCGTTTGATTTTGCAAAGTTA
>ONOZ01000238.1 GCA_900319595.1 uncultured Bacteroidales bacterium
CAACAAAGTGTCTGTTTGGGGTAGTACTACAAATAGTGTAGAAATATTCAATGTTATAGGACAAACTGTAAAAACTATTACAGACAATGGATATGTAAAAACGTTTAGTACAGAGGGCTGGCAAAGAGGCGTGTACATTGTAAAATCAAGCAATCATACACAAAAGATTATTGTAAAATAGTTTGGCGTAACAAAATTTATGCGGCAAATAGGGGAAGAATAAACAATTATATTCGTAAATTTCAAAAAATTGTTGTATCTTTGCAAAGTAAAAAATCGTGCTGAAAAACAATGATTTAGAAAGAATGCAAATAATCAGCGTGATTAGTAAATTTATCACCGAAAAAAATTAAATTATTTGCGTGATTAAAAAAATAAGATGTGTATATTAGAAATCAAATGATATGACAAGAGAGGAGCGAATCAATGTTTATAAGCATACTATTGAGTGTGTGAATAATGGATATTATATTAACTCAAAGGGATTGAGAATTGATTTGCCTGATTTTGCACCCATGCAAAGTAACACCATATTTTACGAAAAGGAATTTAAGGTTGATGATATTCCTACAATAAATGGACAGAGCGAAATCTCGGTTATCAATACCGATACTATAAGTGCAGCACACGAATTATTGCAAGAGGGTTATAATCCCGTTGCTCTAAATTTTGCTAACAGACATACACCTGGTGGTGGCGTACTTGGTGGATGTAGAGCACAAGAAGAAACCTTGTTTAGGGCAACTAATCTTTTTCAATCTTTATATCAGTTCGCAGACTTTGGAGAACAATATGGTGTCAAGAGAAATATTTCGGCTCTATACCCGATGGACAGAAATTTTGGAGGAATCTATACTCCTAATGCAACTGTTTTTAGGGATAGTAATAAAGATTATGCTTTTATAGATGAGTATTATCAAATTTCTTTCATAGCGGTTGCTGCTCTTAATTGTCCTCGCTTAGATATATATGGGAATTTGCAAGATTTTGAGGTAAAAACGACTATCAATAAGATAAGAACTATTTTACGTATAGGATTAAAACATAATCACAACGCTATAGTCTTAGGGGCTTTTGGTTGTGGTGCTTTTCATAACCCCCCAAATCATATAGCAAAGTTATTCCACGAAGTTATAGAGGAAAAAGAGTTTAAGAATAAGTATAAAAAGATAGTTTTTGCTATAATTGAAGATCATAATTCTAAAAGTAGCAATTTTAAACCTTTTTATAATGAATTTCATAACATACAAGATAATACAAAGGGGCAATATTATTTTGGCAGACCGAAATTTACTCCCGATTATATCAATAGTTTAAAAGATGATGAGATATTTGTGTTTGGTAGTAACTTACAAGGTGCTCATGGTGGGGGTGCTGCTCGTGTTGCTTTGAATAAATTTGGAGCCATTTGGGGACAAGGTGTTGGTTTGCAAGGACAAAGTTACGGTATTCCTACAATGCACGGTGGTATAGAGGCACTTCGTCCGTATGTTGATGAATTTATAGAGTTTGCAAAGACACACAAGGAATTGTTTTTCTATGTTACGCGTATCGGTTGTGGAATAGCAGGGTTTAAAGATTATGAAATCGCACCACTTTTCAAACAAGCCTTAAATGAAGAGAATATCTGTTTGCCTAAATCATTTGTTGAAGTTTTGCAATAATGATACTAATATGTTGTCATAACAGAAATTTTTTGTAAATTTGCAACCCTAAACTAAAAACATAAATAAACACAATATGAATTACGATATAATAATTATAGGTGCAGGTCCTGGTGGATACGTTGCTGCAGAAAAATCCGCAAAAGCAGGTAAGAAAACATTATTGATAGAAAAAGAAAGATTAGGTGGCATATGCTTAAACTGGGGATGTATTCCCACAAAGGCGTTATTGAAATCTGCTCAAGTCTTTCATTATGCCGAAAAATCCATGGACTATGGTGTAGATATAATGGGAGACGTAAAACCTAATTTTGCGAAAATGGTAGAACGTTCTCGTGGAGTTGCCGACCAAATGAATAAAGGTGTTGAATTTTTGATGAATAAGAGCGGTGTAGAAGTTATGTTTGGTACTGCAAAACTTAATGCGGATAAGTCTGTTAATGTAATTTGTACAGACGGTACGGAAAACAACTTTACTGCAGAACATATTATTTTAGCAGTTGGGGCACATAGCAGACAATTACCTAATTTGCCACAAGATGGAAAACATATTATTGGATATAGAGAGGCTATGACTTTGACAGAACAGCCAAAGAGTATGGTCGTTGTAGGCTCGGGTGCAATAGGTAGTGAATTTGCTCATTTTTATCAATCAATTGGCACCCAGGTTACACTTGTTGAGTTTATGCCGACAATAGTTCCTAACGAAGATAAAGAAGTTGCAAGTACTATTCAGCGTTGTTTCAAAAAAAATGGTATGAAAGTTTATACTGCTACCTCCGTTGAAAAAGTGGAAGTGGTAGATAATCATTGCGTGGTTACACTCTCTGGCAAGAAAACCGAAACTTTGGAATGCGATGTAGTACTTTCTGCTGTTGGTGTAGAAACAAATTTAGCAGGATTAGGATTGGAAGACGCTGGTATTGAGTTTGAAAGAGGTAAAGTAACAGTTGATGAGTATTATCAGACAAATGTTAAAGGTATTTATGCTATTGGTGATATAGTTAAGGGTCCTGCTTTGGCTCATGTGGCAAGTGCAGAGGCAGTTGTATGTGTTAATCATATTTTAGGCAAAAAAACGGAACCTATAAACTACAACAATATTCCTGGTTGTACCTATACAACGCCAGAAATTGCCTCAGTAGGATTATCTGAAGACAAAGCAAAGGAACAGGGATTGGATATAAAAGTTGGCAAATTCTCTTTCATGGCATCAGGTAAAGCAACGGCAGCTGGAAATAGAGATGGATTTGTAAAAATAATAGTAGATGCTAAGACAGATTTAATTCTTGGTTGCTCAATGGTCGGAGATAATGTAACGGAAATGATAGAGGAAATAGTAATTGCAAGACAGATGAATTTGACTGCAACCCAAATTCTATCAACTATACACCCGCACCCAACAATGTCGGAAGGCGTTATGGAGGCGTTAAGTAGTATTTTATGAAAATAAGGAATACATTTATTGAAGGGCTAAAAATAATAACCACTGACGTATTTAAAGACAATCGGGGGTATTTTTACGAATCCTATAACCAACAGCACTTCTTTGATGCAGGACTTACAATGAAGTTTGTGCAGGATAACGAAAGTCAAAGTAGTAAAGGAGTACTTAGGGGCTTACATTTTCAAAATCCTCCTTATGCTCAAGGCAAACTTGTCCGTGTTATCAAGGGTGAAGTGTTAGATGTGGCGGTGGATTTAAGAAAAAATTCCTCTACATATGGGCAGCACTATAAAATTATTTTGAATGAGGACAATAAGTTGATGTTCTATATTCCGGAAGGCTTTGCTCATGGATTTCTGACGTTGCAGGATAACACCATCTTTTCATATAAATGTACGAATTTCTATGACAAACAAAGCGAAAGTGGAATAATTTGGAATGACAAGACTCTAAATATAGATTGGAATATAGAAAATCCGATTATTTCTGAAAAAGATAAAAATAACGTATTGTTTAAGGATTTTAACTCTCCGTTCTAAATCTCTTACAAATACAAAATATCTTTCAAAAATTAAAATAGTAGAAAAATATTAACTAATGATACCAAAAATAATTGAAGAAATTACAGAATATTTAAAGACTGCTGAGTTTTCTTTATCAAACGAGTTTGACGATGGACGATATGTATTCAAAATGCACTATTGCCAAATACGTTTAGGAAATATTATATAGATGATACTCTATTTTGATATAAAGAATACGATAAAATAAAAAGGACTGAATATAAAATGTCAGTCCTTAATGATTTATTATTATCAATAACAGATTATTCTACAACTAATTTTTGAGTACTCTCACCTACCTTAATATAATACACTCCTCTTTCAAACTCTTTTATATCAATAGTTCTATACACGTTATTA
>ONOZ01000041.1 GCA_900319595.1 uncultured Bacteroidales bacterium
TAAAGCCTTTTCATCTCCAATACCCGTAAAAGAATCCACACGTGAGCGGTTTGCCTTACGGTATGATGCTTTGAAAATGAAAGGAATTTGCAGTTTATTAGTAATTTCTAATAATTTTTCTGCAATTGTAAATGGAATCTCCTCGTTTTCTATTACACAAGGACCTGCCATAAGGAAGAAATTCTCTTTATTATTTATGATTTTTTCGTATAGTGTCATATTATTTTTAATTTTTATGTTGCAAAGATACAAAAATTTTTATTACCTTTGCAAAATGAAATTCAATAAAAGTAAAATGGGGGTAAAAACATCTACTATTCTAAAAATTTCGTTGAGTCAAAAAGATATGATGCTACTCAATAGATATTCCCTTTTGAATGATATGACAAAAAAATCGGCTGCCAAAAAAATTATTAAAGAATTTCTTGCAGCCAATGTTACTGAACCCGAAGAAGTTTCTAAAAGTCAATTGGATTTGTTTGTAGATAGGGAAACAGATTTGTTTGATTTTACTAAATAATCTCGTTTTAAAAGTTTATTGGTATAGAAAAACCAAAACGCTCTTTGTATTGAATACGAGTAGAAAAGTCTTTGTCTATTGCAGCCTGAATACTAACAAATGCGTTTAAGTATTTATGCAATTTCATACTAACAAACACCTCTCCATTTATATCTGTATCTATCATAGGTTTGGAATAATCCCAAAATAAATCTAATTTTGCTAAAACATTTACGTTTGTCCAAATATCTCTTTGATAAAACAATTTGATATAAGAACCCACAGAAAATTTCCAAGCCTTATCCCAATCATCTTTTCCAAAGACTCCTTGACGAATTGTTTGTCTTGTGTCCAAACAGTAAGTAGTTTTGCCGGTGATAACAGAAAACAAAGCAGAAAAACCTATTGTTTTGTACTCCATACCTATGGACGAGGTAAGTATAGCAGGAGATAGACCGGCAGAAATAATGTTTGTGTCCTTGTCGTAACCATTATCAAACTGAGATTTTATATTCATCAAACCAGAATAATTCCAACGACCAACGGCTTGATAACCATATATGGAGTTCAGCTCTAATTTGTCCTCAGATTTAATCCAACGGTTGCCACTATCCCAAATACCTTCGCCATTTTGGTCTTGACGCGTACGAGCATACGATGCCTCAGCCGTGTTATCTACTTTGTGTTTTTTATACTTATAATTGTAAAAACCTTTGAACAACCCTCCAAAAGACAAATTAGAATATCCGCCCGCAGCCCAATTGCTTATTTGCGTTTGTTCAAAAGTTAGAATCAAATCATTCTTAATTGTCCAATTACTTTTACTGGCAGAGTCAGTTTTTTGTTCTTCGCTTGTCTCAAAATCTTTGCTTTCAAAATTATTGTCAATAGCAAACGCACTAAAAGACAATAAAGCAAAAGCCAATGTAATTAAAATTCTCTTCATTTTATTGTTATGTATTTTTTGTTATTGTTTCAATTTCTTTAATATTATACTTTCAACAATGATACACGATACAATCAAACACAAAAGCAAAAACGTAAAATCTATTCCTTTTTTACTTTGAGCAAAATAAGTTTGTATCATTTTTCTATCATTAAATACTCTATAATTTTTATATCCTATTTCTTTCAATTGTTTGTTTATATCCGAGTTTTTCAAAAATACTAATTCAGATTCCTCTCTTGGATAATTCATTGCCAAAACTCCCAAATGCTTATCATTGTCTTTTATTTCATAGAACCCGTCTTGTTTGATTTGGTTGTGCAGAGAAAACCC
The DNA here is from genome assembly GCA_900319595.1 of uncultured Bacteroidales bacterium. Taxonomy (GTDB): domain Bacteria; phylum Bacteroidota; class Bacteroidia; order Bacteroidales; family P3; genus Scybalousia_A. The sequence goes on from ONOZ01000041.1 coordinate 1,779, forward strand.
ATAGCGTGAGTTAATAGTTTGCATTTGAGGTATTATGCTGTTTTGAGTACCTTGTTTTACTAATGAAATATACTCGGTTTTGTTGTCTTTTACCAAAAATGATATGTCTATAAAGTTATTATCGTTACAAAACATAAACAAAGGTGGTAAAACAGTAGAATACAAAGCAATATTCCATATAATAGGTACGAAAATACTTTGATTGACAAAATCTGTCCATTTATCATCAAAAGGAGTTGCAAAGATAAAAGCATTAGAAGTCCCAAGAGTATTTTCTATAAAGAAAGCATCTTCGTTAGCCATTGTCATAATATCTTGTTTAGAAGTATTGACTGAGGTTTGTAACTTATAGTATTTTTGACACTGAGGCATTTCCATATTATCTGTAACTTGCTCAAAAACATTTTTGAAAATACGGTTATCAGTATCAATAGTTTTGATTTTCATCTTCTTATTTATCATTTTATCCCACATAGGCATTTGTAGAGTTTGCATAGCAGAGTTATAAGATAGAACATCAATTTTTTCTGATGGAATAACAACCAAACTAACTCCCTTTTCTCTACAAGTTTTCAAAACATTTGCCAAACCACTTGATATATCGTTTAATTCGTTTAAGATGATTACCGAGTATTGTGGGAATTTGGAAAAATCTAAATTGTTGGCATTCATATTGTCTAACTCAATTTCAGACGAATCATTGAAAAGACGTGCCAAATATTTGTTTTCCACATTTTGATTGATGCATAGCACACGAATTTTGTTGCCAATATTTAATGTAAAATAGAAGTTGTCGTCATAGGTTACAGGATTATCCAAAATATTTACCTTGCCAAGCACTTCGCCCGAGTTATCTAATATAAAACTCATAGGAATATCAATAGAAGAATTGGCTTTGATGTCCGCCGTTGCCAAACTTTGTTGTTTTTCTCCTATAAAAAGTTTAACTGTCTGCTTTTCAATATTTTCATTAGAGGCATTACGTATTCTAACAGTTAAATCTATTTTTTGTCCTTTCAAAAAAATGTTTTTATCTATCAATATGGAATCTACATATACATTATTTATATTATTGACTTCCAATGGCAAAAAAACATCTCTAATAAGACTATCTTCTTTTATATTTTCTTTGTCAAAACTCTTTGCTTGAAAGTCAGAAACCATAAACATTCGTTTGCTGTTTTCATTTCTAAAAGACAAAAGTCTATGAGCCGTATTGACAAGTTCAGAATAGGGTAGGGAAGAAGTTGAAATTTGTACATCTTTCATAAATTCCCTAAAAGTTTGTTTGCTAACAAAATGTTTGTGTTTGCCTTCCAAATCCATAGTCAAAAGACAAAAAACATCGTTATCTGAGTATTCTTTCAAAATTTCTTCTGCCTTTGCTTTTGCACTCTCCAATAAAGAACCCTTTTTGCCTACATTTTGCATAGAAAACGAGTTATCCAAAACTATAACAACCGCATTGTTTCCTTGTTTGACTAATTGATTTTCATTATTCTTTATATATGGTTGTGCAAACAAAAGTGCTAAAAAGAGTATGGCAAGGCATCTAAATAATAATAGCAAACGCTCCAATAATTTGTTTTGCTTTTTGTTTTCTATTGCTATTTGCTTCAAAAACTTGACGTTAGTGAAAATTACCTGCTTAAATCTATGAAAATTAAACAGATGTATGGCTATTGGAATAAAGATTCCTAAACTTAATAGCAAAAAATAAGGATACAAAAAACCCATAAGCAATTTTTTTCAAAATAAAACTTGGCGAAATTACAATAATTTTTTATATCTTTGCACCTATCAATTAATATTTTTTTAGTTATGATACCAGAAGTTATAGAAAGACAGGAGCAGAATAACCAAGTAATAGAATTGACTCCTACAGTAAAAAATGATTTTGTAGCATCAGCAAAATGGGGTAAGTTTTTTGGAATAATATCTTTCATTAGTGCTGGATTATGCTTTATTTTTGCAATCGGTTCATTGTTTATGAAATCTGCAATGGATACAATGACAGATGAATTTGAAGGAATGGAGTTATCAATTGGCATGATGGGCTTTGCGGGTGCAGTGTCTTTTATTATTTATTTGATTTGTGCCGTGATATGTGTAGTTATAGGATACTTTTTATTCAAAGCGAGTAAGAATATTCTTGATGGCATCAATCTAAATAATCAAGACAAAATAGCAGTTGGCTCACATAGTTTGAAAACTTTTTGTCAAATTTACGGCATTATTACAATTATCGGTTTGGCTATTATAGTTTTAACAATTTTGGGTGCAATGGTCGTTGGTTGTACTGCTGCAATGATGTAGTAATTAGTTAATAATAATAAAATCAAAATAAAAAAAATGGATA
>ONOZ01000026.1 GCA_900319595.1 uncultured Bacteroidales bacterium
AAAACTAATAGTTATGGAGTAGAAGCGAGTGCAGGTTGGGATCGTATTAGTATCACTGGTGGAGTAAGTTGGAATGAAACATCTGCATCTACCTATGCTTATCTATCTGATGTGAATGGAGATGGACTTGTTGATATTATAAATGATGGGAGAATTTACATGAATGAATCTACTGGGGATGGTGTCAAATTCTCAAATGATGTATCTAATGATATATCTCTACCAATAACAATAAAAGGAGGGTGTGATGATGCCAGAGTGATGTTTGATGGAGAATTGGATACATCAATATTTTCAGATGGGAAATATGCAATAGAATATATTGGGCAGTGTGTTAAAATGGGTGGTTGTGTAATAGTACTAGACACTTGTGGGAAGAATACTGATACCTTATCATATCAATATCCAAAACCATATGAACCAGACATAGATATGGTGCGTGTCTGGAAAGCTCCTTTTACGGGTACGATACAAATCAATAGTACTGCTAGATTATTAGACAAAACAGAATCAGGGATACCTCTGGGACAATTCAGAATGAAGACTCGTACTCATGATGGAGTAAAACTCACCATTCAAAAAGGTTCAAATCAAATAATAGATTCTATCTCTTTACCTAGCATACAACAGAACATGGGTACGACTACTTATAATTATAACGCACAAACATTCAATACTTCCACATTGGATATTAACAAAGCGGATCAAATATATTTTATAATGTCATCTAATGAAAAACGTTTATATGATAATGTTGATTGGAATCCTTATATAAAATACACTAAAGTCATAATCGGCACAGACACTATAACTGATGCACGCTTGTTACAACATGTTGATATTAATGGAGATAGTGTATATAGGTTCAACTATAAAGATGATTTTTTGCTAAATGATAAACAATATGTCGGGATAAAAGAGGATACAAGTATACAGTATGAAAATTATTACACAGTTTCAGCCGATATTGAGACAAAGGATAAATTGAAAGATTCTGTGAAATTAGAACTATACCGTATAGACACCACTTTAACAAATTTAAGTCTGATACAGACAAAAGTCTTACCTACTGACAGCACAAAAGGCAAATATTTTATTAGTTTTGATACGGTAAAATGTGATTCTGATTCATTATTGTATATTCAATTGAAATCTGCTAGCGGTGGTCAGATAAAATGGTCTGATTTTTTAAAAAGCAAAGCTACGGTAACCCTTATTAATAGTACAAATGCTGAAGTTAGGAGTCAGGTATATGATTCAGTGCAAGACAAATATAACTATGTATTTCATCCAGTTATAACAAAAATTTGTTATAATTATGTTGCGACAACGGGTCATGCCTTTACAGGTATAACAAATATAACGAACTTACAAGCCTCATTTAATAGTGGTAGTATACCAAATAACTTGAGTTTAGCAATTAAAGATGAAAATGGTAGAGTTTGTTATTATAAAGAGAATTTTAACAGCATTGTAAATGATGTACCTTATAGTTTTGATGCAAGCAAAAATTACTACGTTAGTCTTTATACTACGGAGGAAACATCTTCTACTTCTGTTAAAATTAAATTGAATAATAGTGATACATGTTTTGCAGATTTATTGTGTAATTGGGACAGCATCACTCTTAAAAAATTTGGGGCAATGTACAGGTGTTGGGGACAATTTGGATACAGGCCTACAAATGTAACTACGCGTAAAATAGATGAGAACCTATTGACGATAAATGAGGCTTATGAAGGATACATATCACCTACATTAGATACAATAAATGTAGATTTATCATCAAATCCAGAAACTAATAACGGTGCCATTACAGCTAACATATATAATCCTCTTGTTGATAACTTTTTTGTTATGCGTGCAGATGGAGAGAATGAGAGATGGGTAAGTTATGCAAATGCGGTAGTATCAACTCGTAACTATATAAGTAATGATAATAATAGTACATGTAATTCTTTGACCGATACGAACGACTCAATAGAAGCAGATAGGACAATAAGTCCCGTACCTCTTGAAGAATATGGTAAATCAATCAAGACTGTCAATAAAACGGTAGTTAGTAAAAGTATTGCTGGCACGGTTTCAGGCAACACATATAATAGAGGGAAATCTACAGTTACAGGAGATTTTATGGATATGAATGGAGATAGATATCCAGATGCCATTTCTGAAACTCAAATACAATACACTAAACAGCAGGGAGGTTTGAGTCCAAAAAAGAATGGTATTAGCACAGATGTTTGTGGTATCAATAAGTCTTCAAATTTATTTGGGGGAAAATCTAGTAATGGATCATTTATACAGTGTGTTAAGCAAGAGTTATCAAATAATCCAAAAATGGCAAAACTTATTGCGGAAACGCCTGTAGCAATATCTGGGAATTGGACACAAGGTTCTGACAATGTGGATAATACATTTTTGGATATTAATGGAGATGGAT
>ONOZ01000023.1 GCA_900319595.1 uncultured Bacteroidales bacterium
AAAGGCTAAGAAATCATGAGGAACCAAAGTTTAAGTTCAAAAAAACAGTCAATACGAATAACGATACTATACAAGAAATAACTTATAACAAACAATAAAACAATAGATAAAAAGATAACAAAATAAAACGATAAAATATATGAAGAAATCAATTTTAGCAGTTTGCTCCTCTGCCTTTTTAATCTTTGCAGGGTGCGGTAAAAGTGAAGTACAAAATATACTTTTAGACGATTGGGACACTCCTTTTGGTACTGTACCTTTTGAAAAAATCAAAACCTCAGACTATGAGCCTGCAGTAAAAGAAGCAATTAAGATTCATAACCGCGAAATTGACACAATAGTTAATAATAGTGAAAAGCCGACTTTTGAAAATACGGTGGCAGCGTTGGATTATAGTGGAAGATTGTTGTCGCGTGTTGTTTTGGTGTATCAAAATATGATAAGTTGCAACACTAATGACGAGTTACAAAAACTACAAGAGAAGATATCTCCGCTTGTTTCTGAACACGAAACACAGATTCGCCTAAATGATAAACTTTTTAATAGAATCAAAACTGTATGGGATAATCGTAGTAATCTGAATCTCAATGAAGAACAGATGCATTTATTGAAAAAAACTTACGATTCTTTTGTACGTAACGGGGCTTTGCTTGATGGTCCAAAGAAAGAGGAATTGAAAAAAATCAAATCTCAATTGGTTATCCTTAATGATAAATATAATGCTAATGTGCTAGCAGAAACGAAAAATTACAAGTTAGTTGTCAGCGAAGAAAAGGAAATAGAGAGTTTGCCTTCTTGGTTGAAAGACAATGCTAAGACTACCGCAATTGAGCAAGGGCAGAAAGATAAATGGATTTTTACGTTGGACAATTCAAGTGTCCTACCTTTTTTGACTTACTGCTCCAATAGAAAACTTCGTCAGCAAATATTTGAAGCCAGAGTGAATAGAGGAAATAATGGTAATCAATATGATAATAACAAACTAACAGAACAAATCCTTGCATTAAGAGCAAAGATGGCTAACTTGTTGGGTTACGAGAATTTTGCCTCATGGCAATTGGAAGATAGAATGGCAAAAACTCCTACAGCGGCGATTTTTTTATTAAAAACTTGTTTGGAATATTCTGTTAAGTCTGCAACTAATGATATAAAAGAATTTCAGCAATTACTTTCCAAAGATGAAAAAGGTGCTAAGTTAGAAAGTTGGGATATGTACTATTATGCTGAGAAATTAAAGAAACAACGTTATGATTTTGATGAAGAACAAACGCGTCCTTACTTTGAAATAGAGAATGTTAAGCAAGGTTGTTTCGATAATATCACCAAATTATACGGTTTAACCTTTACTAAATTGGATAATATTCAAACATATGCCGATGATGTTGATGTTTATGAAGTTAGAGACGAAAAAGGTAATCACAAAGGCATACTTTATTTTGATGCATTCATACGTAACGGCAAGAGTGGTGGTGCGTGGTGTACTACTTTTAATTCTCAATATAAATATAATGGACAAAATGTTGCACCTATCGTACAAGTTTGTTTTAATTATGCAAAGCAAAATGATAGAACCACACTTACCGCTGATGAAGCCTTAACTGTTTTTCATGAGATGGGACATGCAACCAACGAATTTTTGTCTGATGGTACTTATATTTCAACCTCGGGAACTAATGTACCAACAGATTTTGTGGAATGTGCTTCTCAATTGGCAGAACACTGGTGTATGCAACCTGAGGTATTGAAGACATATGCTAAAAACGAAAAAGATGAAGTTATTCCACAATCTATTATAGACAAGATGCAAAAAGCACAGAATTTTAATCAAGGATTTATGTTTTCTGAGTTACTGGCTGCCGCTTATTTGGACATGCAGATGCACCTTTTGACTATTAACGACACCATTTCTTTACAAGATTTCGAAAAAACAGCAATGCAAGAGATAAAAATGCCAACTCAAATTCCTCCTCGCTATAGAAGTACGTATTTTACCCATATTTTCGGAGGTGGATACTCGGCAGGCTATTATTGTTACACATATAGCGAAATGCTTGACGCAGATGCGTTTATGGCTTGGAAAGAGACAGGAGATATATTCAATAAAGAGGTTAGCGATAAATTCAAAGAATATATTTTGTCCAAAGGAGGAACTAACGATGCTTTGGAACAATATACTAGATTTAGAGGGAAAAGACCTGATATGAAATATCTTTTGATGCAAAGAGGAATGCTATAAAATGAAGAAACAAATAATTTTATTGCTATCATTGTACGGTTTTTGGATTGCAATGTTTGTAGTCCAAAAACCTTTGTTTATGCTATTTAATCACGTAGAGGGTGCAACGTTTTCGGATTGGATTAACGTTATTACTCACGGTTTTATTTTAGATTTTTGTTTTAGTGCCTACTTCCTATTCATTCCTATTACATTACTAATGATTAACAACTTTACTCCCTTCAATATCAGACGTTTTCTTTATATTTACAATCTAATATTGGGAATTATCATTACAATTATATTTGCCGTTGATTGCGTTTTGTATTCCTATTGGGGGTTTCGTATAGATGCTACTCTAATATTTTATCTTAGGGATTTTACAGATAGTCTGAATAGCGTTACTTTGAAAGATTTGTTACTATTTTTGTTGATTAGTGTTATATATTTCTTAGTATTTTTCGTTACATATAAACACACTATCAATAAATTGATTATTAAAAATGTAAATTCTCAAAAAAAAATTGCGACTATAACCCTAATTATTTTTATTCCTGTTCTAGTGATTTGCTCGCGTGGAGGTTTTTCCACTGCCACTGCAAATGTTGGTATGGTGTATTATTGCGACAATCAAAAATTGAATATTTCTGCCGTTAATCCCTCTTTCAATTTAATGTATTCACTATCCAAAACAGAAGATTTCGCAAAGAAATATTTCTTTTACGATAATAATTTGTGCAACAGCGAATTTAATAAATTAATCACTGAAACAAATGTGCCTGAAAATGAATTAGATAGCACAATTACAAATTTTAAAATTCCAAGAAATACAAATGTTCTACTAATCATACTGGAAAGTTTTTCGGCTAATACAGTTAAAGAATTAAATAACAAATATGGAGTAATAAATAATCACGAAATCACACCAACTCTTAATTCTATGGCAGAAAACTCAATATTCTTTGATAATGCTTATAGTAACGGTATGCGTACGGATAGGGGAGTGGTATCTATCACAACTGGCTTTTTAGCACAACCAGATATGACTATTATAAAATATCCAGAAAAAACTCGCACACTTCCTTCTATGGCAAAAACTCTTGCAAACGCGGGCTATAATACAGAGATGATTTACGGTGGAGATATTAATTTTGCAAATATGCGTTCTTTCTTTTACGGGTCATCATATAAAAATGTAATAGATTATAAATCATTTCCTGCAAAAGATAGAATGAGTAAATGGGGAGTAAAAGATGAAATAATTTTTTCCTACCTATATGATAGAATTAAGCAATATGATAAAACAAAACCATTCTTTACTACACTTTTGACACTCTCTTCGCACGAACCTTTTGATGTAGGTACAAACAAATTTGAAAACAAATATGTAAATAGTGTGTATTATGCAGATTCTTGTCTTGGGGTTTTTCTTAATAAATTTAAAACAACTGCTATTTGGAATAATACGTTAATAATTTTAGTTGCCGACCACGCCTATTCTTATCCTAAAACAATGGCAAAGGAAGATTCCGCCCTATACCGTATTCCTATAATTTTCACAGGAGGAGTTATCAAAGATCCTTATAGAATAAAAAGATTTGTTAATCAAACGGATATACCAAAAACAGTTTTCTCTGCTATGAATTTACCATGTGAGGAATTTACTTATTCAAGGAATGTTTTCAATCCATATACTAAAAATTATGCATTCTTCGTTTATACCAACGGATTCGGTTTCATAGACAGTACCGGCCTAACAGTTTGGGATAGAGATGCTAATAAAGTTATTTGGAATCCAGATAACCAGCGAGAAATGAAAGGAAAAGTTTTATTGCAGACACTTTATAACGATATTTCCAAACGCTAAAATAATAGGCATCTTACATTATGACAACGAAAAATATTATCAAAGCTTTTTTATCACTTAGTGAAGATATTAAAACTAATATAAATAGTGAAGATTATCAAGTAATGATGAAGGAAGCAAAACAACAAAATGCTTGGTTCGAAAAAAATCAAGTAGAAACGGCTCTTTTGAATCTGACCTATCTTATAGACACGATAAATAACGAAAATTTACTAAAATCCACACACTTTTCGCTATACAACTCAAATATTTTAATTATCTGTGCTGGAAATATTCCTGCGGTTGCTTTTCATGATGTGATGTGTGTGCTTAGTAGTGGAGCAAAGGCAATAATTAAACTATCAAGTAATGATAATATTATAATACCCTTTTTATTAAAACGATTAATACGTTATTTGCCAGATATGGAACGCAATATTGAAATATTAAATACTAAATTTTCCATACCAAATACTAATTATTATGGAGTTATAGCAACGGGTAGTAATTCCTCTTCGCTTATTTTTAAAGAATATTTTAAAGATATTCCACATATTATTAGAAAAAGTCGCTATTCTTGTGCAGTGATTCAAACAAATGATGATATTAGTGGATTAGAAGACGACATCTGTTTATTCTTTGGTCAGGGTTGCAGAAGTATTTCACATTTGTTTGTTCCTAAAAATTATAATTTTGAGGCATTAACTATAAAACTACAAAAATATTCTAA
>ONOZ01000097.1 GCA_900319595.1 uncultured Bacteroidales bacterium
AAAGTTTGTTTATTAAAAATCATTTACAAGTGTATTATTAGATAAAGTCTTGAAATTCATTTATCCCCTTCCCCGAAATGCAATATACTGTAACTGGTTGATTTTAGATGTGTTTCCGGATATGCATGAAATTTGCACGGACTGCAGTGATGTAAATTATATAAAAAAAGACTCAAAAATGAAGGTAAATAATATAATAATTACATTAATAATTTTAGTATTTACGTCTTGCAAATCAACGGACATTGCCAATAGTCCATCTGCAGTAACAAATTTGGGATTAGGTGGTAAAGAAAGTTTACTTTTATCCTCTATTTTCGAGTTTGAAGGTTGGATTAAACTGGAAGCGAATAAGGAATCAATGTTAACAAGAGTTGACAAGGTTGAAGTAACAAATGACGCTATTTATATTTTAGATGGGGGACCACATGCTAAATTGTGCAAGTTTGACAAGGAAGGGCATTATATTTGCAATATAGGTAATCGGGGGGCTGGTAGAGGAGAATTCACGGATTGTAATGATTTTACCATTGATCAGAAAACTGGAAATATACTAATCTTGAATAATGGATCCAAAATAATAGTGTATGACAAAATGGGGAAATTCCTCTATTCCAAGAGTTTGGATGTTTTTAGGTCCACACAGATCAAAGCAACGAAGGATGGTATATTTACATATAATGATTGCCTCTTTTTTGATCCAAAAGAAGATAACTATCATATATATGAATTTGATGAAGATCTAAAGAAAACGAACAATTGGCTTAAGACTGATGAGCCTGGTACATTGTCAATGGTATGCCCAGTATTTCAAAATAATGGAGAGAAATTATATTGTATTGACGATGTAAATAATTGCATTTATATGTATGACAACAAAACAAAAGAATTTGTCAAATACATTGATCTATTGTTACAAAATCCATGTCCTGTAGATGTGCGTGTAAATATCAATAAATTTAGAGAAGTTATCGGTAAGGTCGATTGTATAACTCGTCTCGCAATTGGCGAAGAAGCAGCTGTAGTCTATTACGATTCGCCAAATATTCCAGGTATTAAGGTATCCACAATAGAACTAAAAAACGGTAGGATTCTGCAAGAAGGACTATCTATGACTTTGCCTGACTATTTATCAATCGTCGATAAAAATATAGTGTATGCGGTTTATAGTCCAGAAAATCTTTGTAGAAGCAATATATTGCGTTTATATCCCAAAGAACACCAAATAGATTCAGAGATAGATTCTGAAAGTAATTTTGTTATTGCCAAATTACGAATGAAATCATTTGACAAAAAATAGTTGTTCTAATGAAAAATATTGTTTTGATGATAGTCTTGATTCTACTTTGTTGCTGTGAAAATAAAAACGAAGAAATAAGACAAAACATAGAGCAGCTCAAAAGTCAGCCAATATCTCTGTCTCTTGATAAAATGCGACTATATTATAAAGCTGTCAATAATGACAGAGTGGAAAAAGACTTGAAGCTTATTGTATATATAGATAGTACAATGTGTTCAAGCTGCTATTTAAAGAGTATAGATAGATGGTATTATTTGCTTGATTCATTATATGCAAAATCTGATAACTTTGAGCCTATTTTTATAATGTCCCCTAAAAAAACAGAAGTTAATGCCATTAAATATAAACTGGACTTTTTAAAATTTGATTATCCTATATATTTAGATTCGATGGGCATCTTTGATGGTAACAATCCACATATGCCCAAAGAGTCTATGTATCATACTTTCCTTTTAGACAAAAGAAATTATGTATTATTTGTTGGTAATCCTCTAAACAATACAAAAATATCAGAAAAAATACTCTCAATATTAGATGAAACAAAATAAGATGGAAAAATTGCATTCTATCATAAACATAATTTCAATAATATTGCTATGTTCCTGTAATGGCAGTATAGACAATGCAATGGAAATGGCGGGAAAAAACAGCACAGAAATTGAGATCGTATTGAAACATTTCGAACACAATCCTAACCCATTAAAATATGAGGCTGCTCAGTTCTTGATAGAGAATATGCCTTATCATATTGCTTTCTATGGGGATATGGCAGAGAAATATCAGAATGCATATGCCATAATGGCAATGAATGCTCATGATTTTCGAGATAGCGTGTTAGAACAAGAGACCAGTACTCTTGATCCTTCGCTATTGAGAACGGTCTCAGAAATACGAATCATAAAGGCGGACTATCTCATCAAGGTAATCAATAATGCTTGCGATACATGGGAAAAGGTGAATTGGAACAAGGATTA
>ONOZ01000025.1 GCA_900319595.1 uncultured Bacteroidales bacterium
AACAAAATATATACAACGGCAGGCAAGTGCAGTAACTTGTTTGTCGTTTGTTTTTTGTGGAAGAAATAAAGAAAATTAGTAATAATTAAAAAAATCAAAGAAAATGAAGAAGACGTTTTTAAATTTTGTAGGCTTTTTTGTAGCCGTACTTGTAAGCATCAATTTGTTTGCTTACGATTTTGAAGTAGATGGGATTTATTACAACATAAATTCCAATGGTACAAGTGTAAGTGTAACTTTTAAGGACAGTACGTATAATAGTTATTCAGACACTGTTACTATTCCTGCCACTGTAACTTATGATGGCACAACATATAACGTTACGACTATTGGTATTCATGCATTCTCTAATTGTACAGGCTTAACATCTATAGATATTCCGAATAGTGTTACTACAATTGGTGGTTATGCATTCCAAAATTGTACAGGCTTAACAACTATAGATATTCCGAATAGTGTTAAAACAATTGATTATAGTACATTCCATAGTTGTACAGGCTTAACAACTATAGATATTCCGAATAGTGTTACTGCAATTTATGCGAGTGCATTCCAAAATTGTAAAGGCTTAAAAACTATAGATATTCCGAATAGTGTTAAAACAATTGGTCAATATGCATTCTATTCTTGTACGAGCTTAACAACTATAGATATTCCGGAGAGTGTTACTATAATTAATAGTTATGTATTCTCTAATTGTACAGGCTTAACATCTATAGATATTCCGAATAGTGTTAGTGTAATTGATAGTTATGCATTCCAAAATTGTACGAATTTAACAGACCTAACGATTGGAAATAGTGTTAATCTTATTGCTATTTATGCATTCCAAAATTGTACAGGCTTAAAAACTATAGATATTCCTAATAGTGTTACTTTAATTGCTCAGGGTGTATTCCAAGGTTGTACGAATTTAACAGACGTAACGATTGGAAATAGTGTTACTACAATTGGGTATAGTGCATTCCGAGATTGTACAAGCTTGACATCTATAGGTATTCCGAATAGTGTTACTACAATTCATCCTAGTGCATTCCAAGGTTGTACGAATTTAACAGACGTAACGATTGGAAATAGTGTTACTACAATTGGGTATAGTGCATTCCAAAATTGTACGAGCTTAACAACTATAGATATTCCAGATAGTGTTACTACAATTGGGCATAGTGCATTCTATAATTGTACGAGCTTAAAAACTATAGATATTCCGAATAGTGTTGATACAATTGGTGTATATGCATTCAGGAACTGCACAAGTTTAGATACAGTATATTGTATGGCTGAATCTGCCCCAACACTGGGAGAAGATGTATTTTTGGGAGCTTCTCAAAATATGATTGTTATTGTCCCTTGTAGAAAAGGAGCAATATATGAATCTGCAGATGGTTGGAAAGATTTGAATATAAAAGAGTCGTGTATTACTTATGAGGAGGAATTGACTGCTACGATTTGTGATAATGAAACTTACACATTTGCTGGCAAAGAATTATCAGTAGCAGATGTTTATTATGATATAATACAGATAGATGATAAAAGTGATAGTGTTTATATCTTAACTCTTACAGTCAATCCAACGTATGATACAACTATTTATGATACAATTCAAATTGAAGGAGCAGGCGAGGATTACGATGTAACCAATATAGACTCTTTACAAACTATTTATGGTTGCGATAGTGTTGTTACTACTATAACCCATTATTATTATATCAGCGGATTGGAGGACATCGCAAACGAAAATACAATTTCTATCTATCCTAACCCAGCACACGACAAGGTAACAATTGAGGGTAAGGGTGAAGTGGTTATTACTAACAGCATAGGTCAGGTTGTAAAAGAAATAAAAGACAATAATACTTATAGAACACTTAATATAAAAGACTTTGAAAGAGGAGTGTATTATATAAAGGTAGGAGAGATTACTCAAAAATTGGTTATAGAATAAAGGTAAAATGCATTTTAGGTCTTTCGGATAAAAGAATTGCCTAAAACTTCTTTAAACAATAATCATAAAATTAAGGGATAGTTATAGCATACTATCCCTTAATTAGTTTTTATGTCCATATGCTTATAGATACATTGCCATTTCTTGTTGCATTTCTTGTGCTTTCTCGCCTGCAACAATATCAAACTGCTCCGTATTGTCTGCAAAGATGATTCCACGTGAGGAATTTACCAACAAACCGCAATCCTTATTCAGCCCGTATTTGCAAACCTCTGCTAAACTTCCCCCCTGAGCACCAACACCCGGTACAAGTAGGAAATAATTTGGAACAATTTTGCGAATTTCTGTAAATTTCTCAGCCTTAGTCGCCCCAACAACGAACATAAGATTATCTTCATTTCCCCAATCTTGTGCCTTTCTCAAAACACGTTCATAAAGTTTCACCCCCTCAGCGTTTTCAAACATCTGAAAATCATCACTTCCTTTATTAGAAGTCAATGCAAGCAAAATAACCCATTTGTTTTCGTACTCCAAAAATGGTTTTACACTATCCTCTCCCATATATGGAGCAACAGTCAGAGCATCAAAGTCAAAATCTCCCTCTTTTGTAAAAAAGGCTTTGGCGTATTGCTTACTTGTATTGCCAATATCTCCTCTTTTAGCATCTGCAATTACAAAGCATTCATTTTCTTTGGTGTGCAAATAATCCATTGTTTTTTTTAATGAAACAAGTCCGCTAATACCGTGACTCTCATAAAAAGCCAAATTAGGTTTGTATGCTACCGTATATGGCAATGTTGCATCTATGATTCTTTTATTAAATTCAAAAACAGGGTCTTCGCTTTCCATTACACATTTTGGAAGTTTTGTAATATCGCTATCTAATCCTACGCAAAGAAAACTTTTTTTCTTATGGATTAAATCTATTAATTCTTTTCTATTCATTTTATTTATTGTTTTATCATTTATTTTCAACCAATTGTTTAAATTTCTCAAAGACTTCTCTTGCTACTTTGCCATAATCGCACTTACTACCAATTTCTTTTTGCATACTTGTAACGCCTTTATCTATGAATCCACACGGGTTGATATAAGAGAAATAATTCAAATCTGTATTAACATTCAGAGCAAATCCATGCATAGTAATTCCCCTTGAGGCTTTGACTCCAATAGCACATATTTTGCGACATTTATTAGTATTTATATCAATCCAAACTCCTGTTGCTCCGTGCAGTCTTTCACATTGAATATTATACGTAGCCATAACGTCAATAACACTCTGCTCAATCACATCAATATAATCTTTAATGCCCAATCCCAAAGCATCAATATCCAAAATAGGATAGCCTGTTATCTGACCAGGACCATGATATGTTATATCGCCACCTCTATTTGTACGAAACACTTGGGCACCTATTTTTTTTAGCATAGCATCAGTTATAAGCATATTAGTATCTTTGCCATGCAAACCTAATGTATATACATTATTATGCTCACAAACAATAAAGTCTTGCGAAATATTTTTATTCCCTTCAAGTTTCTGCCCAACCTTATAATCAAACAATTCCCTTTGTTTTGCTAAGGCCTGTGCATAATCTATTCTCCCCCAATTTATATAATTGATATTCATTTTCAATATTTATATAGCATTTTGCAAAACTTTTATTATTTTGCTGTCTTTTTGTAAAAGACACTGCAAAGTTAGCAAAATTTTTTGTATCTTTGCAAATCCTTACTTGTTTATTATGTTTAAGAAAATACTTAATACATTGTTTATGAAATTCTTTACTGCGGGAGCAGGATTTGCAATTATAATCCTCGTTTCACACCTTTTAGGTACAGCAGGTAAAGGACAACAGGCGGTGATAGTCTTTAATATAAACATAATAATGCTTTTTCTTACATTGCTGGGTAATTCTACACTAATATATCTTGCTCCGAGGAAGAATTTTTCGCAACTTTTCATTCCCTCTCTATTGTGGAGTTTGCTTTGTGCTGTATTTGTTGCTATCATTGGAAAATTAGGATTATTAGGTATATTTACGGGGGGAGAAAATACAGAAAAATACTTTTTACAGACAGTAGGTATTTCAATTTTAGCGTCTGTAACGGAAATAAATTATTATTTCCTTATGGGCAAACAACAAGTGATTCGAGCAAATAATCTAAAACTTATTTACCCACTAACAAATTTAATAATTATATGTACTCTTTGGCTTTTAGATAGATTTGATAACATTGGACAGTATGTATTTTCTTTGTGGGTTGCATATATTTTGAGTTTAATCTATGGAGTGTTTATCCTTAAGGGCGAATATAAGAAATTATATCTTTTAAAAAAAGGAGAGTTTATTGATATTGGCAAAACACTATTCAAATTGGGAGCAATAAGGCAAGTAGGGGGTATAGCACAAACGATGGTTTATCGCCTATCCCTTATGCTTATGGTGTTTTTTTATGGTAACAAAGGAGAGGAATATAATGGTATCTATTCAAACGCAACATCTATTTCGGAGGCGATACTATTATTTGGCACATCTTTGGCATTGGTACAATATTCTTCACTATCCAACACATTAGACAATAAAGAGGCAAAATCTTTAACCTTGAAAATGACAGCGGTAAATGTATTAGTAACGGCTTTTGGACTATTGGTTGTTTGTTTATTGCCACAAAGTTTTTGGATATGGCTATTTGGAGAAGGGTTTGGACAAGTTGGTTACTATGTTAGAATACTTGCAGGAGGAATATTGCTATTGAGTAGCACAAGTAATATAACGCAGTATTTTGCATCACGAGGAAATTTTTCTATTACAGCATCGGCTTCGGTATGTTCTTTAATAGTTACATTAGCGTTAGGATACATTCTTATACCATTATATAATATAACAGGAGCAGCCCTGACAGCAGTATCGGCGTATGCAACGGGGTTTATAATTGAATTTATATATTTTTTGAAATGGATAAAAAGAAAATAATTTTGATAATAGGTTTGTGCCTTTGTTCGTGTTGTACTATCGGACAGGTAAAGCACGACTACAAACCGTTGAGCAAATCTCAGCAAACAGATATAGATAACATGATGTTCGCACGTGAGGTATCATCGTTTATAGTTAATGACCGTATTCCCATAGGTCCTATAAATCTTACTAATGTTTTGAATATCATTTCGCACAATCCAATAGAAGGAACCCGTATTCGTTTGAGTGCAGAAACTAATAATAAAACCTTTTCATCAAGTAAGTTTTTGAAAAATAGATTAGCATTCAGTGCTATGGCAGCGTATGGTTTTGAAGACCAAAGATTTAAATATGGAGTTGGTGCCGCTTTCAATTTTGCAACAAAGCCGAAAGGTGTTTATTCGTTTCCATGTAGTACCCTGAATATCAATTGGGAGGATAATACTTATTCGCCATCTTATCCTAATTATGATGTAGCATATTTTTCATTTGGTTCGTGGGACAGGTTTTATTTTGCAAGTAAGAAGCAATTTACAGTTTCTTTTTTACAAGAATTTCCTTCTGCATTTGCATTTCGTCCGTTTGCATATTGGCAAAAGATTGATTCCTACTTACTTTATGATGCTGGGAACATAACAGAACTACTTGACCCTAATTATGACTATATAAATAAGGCTGTAGGTATAGAGTTGTCTTATTCTCCTTCACGTAAAGGCTTTAATTTGTTTAATATTCTTAATTCACGTTTCTATTCTTTGCCAACACAGTTCAGTGTCTCTTATTCCTATAATATACAATCATATAGATTTGACAATGAGTACAACAAAATAGAAGCCACATTGCAACATCGTTTCTTTTTTAAACCAATGGCGTTGGATTTTAAGATAGTGGGAGGGAAGATTTTCGGAACAAGTAACCGCTATATGTATTTTACTCCCAATTATATGACAACTACTGTTAGCAATACTTTTGGATTCAATCTTTATTCGCCATACGAAATGATGTTTAAGGAGTATGTGCAGACTTTTACACAGTGGAATTTTGGCGGGATATTATTGGATAATATAACTTTCTTTAAAAAATTCCGTCCTAACGAGTTTGTAAATTTTAAAGCTTTGCTTACTGCAGACAATACCCCGTATGCTGAGGTTGGAGTAGGTATTGACCATATCCTTTCATTTTTTGGTTTGGAAGTTGTCAAACGTCTTAGTAACGAAAATCCGTACGATATGCCGGAGTGGGCGATAAAGATTCGTTGTAATATTGGATTTTAAACTTTAGAAAGTCTATGCTGTTATCAATATTATATGTAAATTTGTAATATGTAACAAGTTTTTTGTGCAAATGAAGATAGATGGGGGCTTTTGAGATATAAAAAGAAAATATTATAATAGGAAATATATTTTGTTGATAATTAGTAAGATATAGGCTCTCACAAGAAAATTAGATAAAAAAATAGGAGAATTTGTACTACATATCATAAAAAGTTTATACTTTTGCAGATAGTTATTAACCTTAAAAAATTATAAAAAATGGCATACAAAATTTCAGACGCTTGCGTAGCATGTGGCACTTGTATAGATGAATGTCCTAACGGAGCAATTTCTGAAGGACCAATCTATGTTATTGATCCTGCTCAGTGTATAGATTGTGGCTCTTGTGCAGACGTTTGTCCTATGGAAGCAATTGCTCCAGAGGCTTAATGCAAGGAAAATAGAAAATTAAGATTACGCCCTGTGGAAAGAAAAACTGACAGGGCTTTTTTGTGTTAAAAAAGAATATATATATACATATAAATATATAAGTACTATGACAAACGAAGAATTAGGAATGCAAATTCATCAAAAAACGTTGCTACTTAACGATATTATAGACAAAACGCAAAAAACTTTTTCTTTAATGCGAGAGCAAGCACGGCAGATTATGGATTATATGTCTTTACAATATCCTAACGAGTTCTTTTTTGAAGACAAAAATCAAAATGAATTTGAGATTCGCTTTGGTTCGGATATTTTAGTTTTCATAATGCATACCAATGTTTTTGAGTTTTCTAAACACCACGAGGTAATGCGGTTGCCTTATATTCAACAAGACAAAGACCGTTCGTTTTGTGGAATGATAAATATCTATAATTTTTTAACGGACTCTTTCGATTACAATCGCGATTATGATTTGGGATATCTTATTGGTAGAGTGTTTATAAATAAGGATAATCATTATTTCATAGAGGGTAAAAGAGAAGTCGGCTTATTATATTCTTCGTTTAATACGAGCGAAATTAACGAGCAAAGTGTGGCAGATATAATTCGTTCTGCTATGGAATATGCCAATAATTTTGATTTACTGACTCCTCCTTTTGATGAAGTAAAAGAGATTTCAGTAGGCGAAATTCGTACAACAGCAGCAACAAAAAGTAAAATTACTGCAAAACGCTTAGGCTTTGAATTTCAACAAGATAGAGATTAAAAAAACATTTTTTCTACAGAATATTGTGAAAAAATTTGGCAGGTATGATGAATTGTTATAATTTTGCAACCTGAAAAACAGAATGATGCCCCGTTCGTCTAGTTGGCCTAGGACGCCAGATTTTCATTCTGGAAATCAGGGGTTCAAATCCCCTACGGGGTACTAAGGGGAGGCAGAAATGTCTCCCACAAAACTTAAAAGAAAATTTAGTAAGAAATAAAGAAAAACATAATAGAAAATGGCAAATCATAAAAGTGCATTAAAAAGAGTACGTCAGAGCGAAAGAAGAAAACTTTATAATCGTTACCATTCAAAAACGATGAGACACGCTTTAAGAGATTTTAGAGCAATCACCGATAAAAAAGAGGCAGAATCAGAACTTCCTAAAATGATTTCAGTGATTGATAAATTGGCTCAACGTGCTATAATTCACAAGAACAAAGCGGCTAACTTGAAATCAAAATGTATGAAGCAAGTTGCAGCATTATAAGAAAGGTAATTTTAAATTTTGTCTGATATAAAGGACTCTACCAGTTTTCTGGCGGAGTTTTTTTATTAGATATAATGAAATTATAAATTTTAGTATACAAATGAATTTAGTTGATACTCACTCTCATATATATTCAGAAGAATTTAGCGAAGATATTTTGCAAGTTATTCAACGGGCATTAGATAACAATATAACCAAAGTGTGTTTGCAAACAACAGAATATGAGTCTATTGCTCCAATGTTGCAAGTATATGAAATGAATACTAAAATATTCTATCCTTTTGTTGGACTTTATCCGGGAAGTGTTACTGATGATGTTGAAAATCAATTAAATAAAATATATCCTTATTTGAAAGACGAGCGTATTAAAGGAATTGGAGAAATTGGTTTGGATTTTTATTGGAATAGGGATTTTGTAGAAGGGCAGATTTTTGCTTTTGAGCAGCAAATGAAGTGGAGTAAGGAAAATAACGACATACCTACGAGTATTCATTGCCGAAAGGCGTTTGAAGAAATCTTTAAATGTTTCAAAAAACTCAATTATCAAAGATATAATGGCGTATTTCATTGTTTTTCAGGCGATATCCATCAGGCGAAGAAGTTAATAGAGATGGGTTTTATGTTAGGAATTGGCGGTGTGGTTACATTTAAAAATGCTCATCTAACAGAAATAGTAAAAGCAATAGATTTACAGCACATTGTATTGGAAACAGATGCTCCCTATTTGGCTCCTGTGCCGTTTAGAGGCAAGAGAAACGAACCTGCTTATATAAGACAAATTGCTCAAAAGGTTGCTCAAATCAAAGAAATCTCTATAGAAGAGGTTGCAGAGCAAACTAC
>ONOZ01000027.1 GCA_900319595.1 uncultured Bacteroidales bacterium
AAACAGAAAAGGTGCCAATGTGGCTTTCATTCGCAATCCGAAAAATGTGTGAATAGTAGAGTTGTTTTCTATATCCCATTGATTGCAAACCATAGCGTATTTCATGGATACAATAATAAATATTGTAATCAATGTTCCAATGAAAAGACTGCCTGTATCACCCATAAATATCTTTGCTTTTTGCCAATTAAAGCGTAAAAAACCAACAATTGCTCCAAGTATTGCCAACGAAGATATGTACATAAGAGCAGGAGATACTATATTGTAGTTTATAATTTTGATACCCACTACAATTAGATAGAACAAGAAACAGAAAAGAAATACATTTAATGCCTGCATGCCTGCTTGTCCATCAATACCATCTATAAGGTTGTAAGCATTCACCACAACAACAAAGAAACAAATAGTAAGTGCGTAGCCGACCCACCAAGGGATATCATAAATACCAAGAAAACCTCCTAAACTTGTTAGTCTTACTCCGATATAAGACATAAATATTCCTATGAGTATCTCAAAAAATAACTTGCTCCAAGGTGAAATATTGTGCATATCGTCCCTTCCGCCAATAATCAGCATTCCCGTTAGGCAAATTCCTAAAAATAGTATTTTCAGAAAGCTAATCTCTTGTCTATAAACAAACAGCATTCCAATGGTTGCAACCATAAATGCTATAAAAATAACAATTCCTCCCATGTGTGCGGTGTAGCCTGTGTGAATTTTGCGACCACCTGCTTTGTCTAGTATCCTATATTTTTCCATTAGTTTAATAAACGGAGGCATCAGCACTAAGGATATAACAAGTGCTAAGAAAAAAGAAATAAAAGTCAATCCCATTATCATAATTAAGTTTATTTGTTTATTTTAGTGTTATATTTATTTTGCAAATGTATAAAAAAATTTTTTTATAAAGCATTTTTTTTATAATTTATTTTATTTTTTTGCTAAATAGTAGCGGAAATATAGTATTTTTTCAAAAAAAAGTTGTAATTTTGGATTTTTAAATAGGAATAAAAACTACATACTATGCAGACAATATTGATTTTAGATAATGGTAGTCAATATACACAATTAATTGCTCGCAAGATAAGAGAACAAAACGTGTATTGTGAAATTCACCCTTATAACAAAATTCCGCAAATAACAGAAGATATAAAAGGAGTAGTACTTTCAGGTAGCCCTTATTCAGTTACAGATACTCAAGCACCTCAGATAGATCTATCCCTTTTCAAAGGCAAAATACCTCTTTTAGGAATATGCTATGGTGCTCAGTATATGGTGCATAAAGCTGGTGGAAAAGTAGAAAAAAGTGTGATAAGAGAATATGGTAGAGCAAGATTAGTCGCTGTAAATGAGGATTGTACATTATTAAAAGGCGTTAAGAAAGATTCGCAAGTATGGATGTCGCATGGAGATACAATATTGCAGTTGCCAAGCGAAGCAGAGGTAATTTGTTCAACGGAAAATGTGCAGAATGCTGGTTATAAAATAAAAGGAGAAGACACTTATGCAATACAGTTCCACCCAGAAGTGCATCATAGTGAATTTGGAAGTCAGTTATTACGCAATTTTGTTATAAATATTTGTAATTGTGATGGAGATTGGACACCAAAAAATTTTGTAGACAGTACCATAAAGGAATTAAAAAAGAAACTTCAAGACGATAAGGTGGTACTTGGTCTGAGTGGGGGTGTGGATTCGTCAGTTGCTGCTATGCTTTTACATCTTGCTATTGGACAAAACTTGACTTGTATCTTTGTTGATAACGGTTTATTAAGGAAAAATGAGTTTGAAGACGTATTAGAATCCTATAAAAATATGGGATTAAACGTTATAGGTGTGGATGCAAAACAGAGATTCTATGACGTACTTGCAGGGGTAACAGAACCGGAAAAGAAACGTAAGGCAATAGGCAAGACATTTATAGATGTATTTGATTCAGAGGCTAATAAACTAAGAGATGTTAAGTGGTTAGGGCAAGGAACTATATACCCAGATGTGATAGAATCAAGCAGTGTTAAAGGACCTTCGCAAACTATTAAATCGCATCATAATGTTGGTGGTTTGCCAGACTATATGAAACTACAATTAGTTGAACCTTTGCGTTTGTTATTCAAAGATGAGGTACGTAGGGTGGGTAAAGAATTAGGTTTAAAGTCAGAACTTTTAGGCAGACATCCTTTTCCAGGGCCAGGATTAGCAATTCGTATATTAGGGGAGGTAACTAAGGAAAAAATTGCTATACTACAGGAGGTGGATAATATATTCATAGATTCTTTAAGGCAATGGAATTTGTATGATAAGGTATGGCAAGCAGGTGCTGTTTTACTTCCTATTCAAAGTGTGGGTGTCATGGGAGATGAACGCACATACGAAAGGGTTGTTGCCTTGCGTGCAGTAGAAAGCGTTGATGGTATGACTGCCGATTGGTGTCATTTACCGTATGAATTTTTAGCAGATGTTTCTAATAAGATAATCAATCAAGTCAAAGGAGTAAATAGAGTTTGTTATGATATATCCTCAAAACCTCCTGCAACAATAGAATGGGAATAATTATATAGTATATATAATATTATTGGAAAATAGGATATGAAAAAAATATTTACTATATTATCATTAGCGGTCGTGTTTGTTACTTGTTATGGTAATAAGCCAAGCTCATTATATACGACCTCATTTGCGAAAAACAAGGAAATAAAAATAGCAATGTTGTTACCTCTTTTCTACGAGAATATAGACGAGTTATCGTTTAATGAATATAATATAGACGAAAAACGCAGTAAAAACTATAAATGCTTTTCCTATATTTCATTCTACGAAGGTGCAAGGATTGCTCTGGATAATTTAGAGAAACAAGGATATAAGATAAAGTTGTATGTGTTTGATGTTGGCGAAAATGATGAGAAAAAAATGCAACGAGCGTTGAGCTATTCCCAGATGAAAGATATGGATTTGATTATTCCATTGGTTTTTAAGCAAAGTTTTGCACTTGTTAGTAGTTTTTGTCAAACCAATAACATACCCTTAATTAATCCCATGTCGCAGGATAGCAGTATATTGCAAAATCCTTACGTTTTTAAAATACAACCCGATGAGCATACCATGTCTGCTGCACTTATGAACTATGTCAAACAAAGAGGGAATGCGTCTAAAATCATTGTTTTGTATGATGATAAGATTACTTCCTCCTCTATTTTGAATTATTGGAAAGAGCATTTGCCAGCGGTATCAGAAAAATGGACTATTATCAATTATAGGAAAAATGCAATGAAGTTGAAAAATTATATTTCCAAAGATGATGACAATATTGTAATAAATTTAATAAACAAAAGTAATGAACAAGATGCTAAACTGTATGCACAATCTGTTATAAATTCTTTATTACAAACAAAATGTCCAATAACGTTGGTTGCTAATTATGATTGGCTTAACTACGTCGGTAACGATTTAAAGCAGTTGCAAAGTTTGAAATTTCATTTTTCTCTTCCCTACTATAATGATTATACTAATGAGAATTTTATAGAATTTGTTAAACAATTTAGAGATAATTTTGATACCGAACCAGACAAAATCTACGCGGCATTAGGGTTTGATTTGATAATTTATTTTCTTCCGTTAATAAGTGCACATGGTAAGGAATTTGTAGCAAATCCTATAAACACAAAACAACAAAAAATGATAGCCAGGTATAAATTTGAGCGAGCAGGTACGGATAAGGGCTGGCAAAATATCAATACCACAATATATAAATTGGATAATTATAAAATAAAATCATGTTGGAGTTACTAAAATATAGAATCTTATTCATTACATTCATTTTATGGTGTGGCATAAGCCAATGCCAAATGGATACGACACATAATCTCAAAACTCCTATATTGATAAATAATCTTACAGTGGATATATATTCTCTCAAAGAGCAGAGATTGATATATAATGTTTCGACCCTTAATCAAGAAAACATAACGTTATCGTGGAAAAATTCATTTGCAAAAAAGACAAAGACAAAGTGGTTTGTACGGTTGCAATATCGTTTGGGTGAAGATTCTATTTGGAAAGATGTTAAGGATAAAAACAATCGCAATATAGAGTTTGTAACTACTCAAAAAAGGTATACCAAAGTGTTTGAGAATATAAACTTACCAGAAGAGTGTCATAATCAAGATTTTGTACAGATAGCATTTTTGATAAATACTTTTTCTAAAACTAAAAGTGGGTATCCTATTATTGTTTTCAAGCAATTGCAAATTAGTTCCTTTTATGATGAGTTTTGGGGAACACCTGCAAAAGTTGATGTGTCGAAACATAATTGTGATACATGTGTAGGTTTGACTGAAATTTTATTCGATAGAATTCCTATTCCATTTGTGTATCCCGAAAGTAAAAAAATAGTGATTGAATCAGCAAACATAAGAGATAATATTACTTTAAAACTTGTTGGAGCTGATGCTAATAATTTTTCGTTATCTCACTATTCTATTAATAACAAAACTCCAAAGAAAATAATAACGGTTAACTATATCCCCAAAAAAGAAGGTAAACATAAAACTATACTTCAGATAAATACGACTAAACTTTCTAGACCTATAGAGATAAAATTGGAGGGAGTATCTGCCAAGCGTATTGATTATAACGAAAATATGTTGCCTAATAATACAATGATAGATAATTATTTATCGTACAATATTCCTGTTTTTTCTAATACTGATTATCAATATAGAATAGAGCAGGCATATAGTGATTTTCAACAAATTAGAATCCGATATAGATGGTATAGAGATGATAAATTATTGTTTTCGATGTATGATACAGTTAAAAAAATAGACTATTGTGTATCTTTGCAATCACCAGATGGAGCGACCAATTTGGAGATAGAATTGACAGCAGCAAATGATATTATATTGAAAGATTATTATTTGGGGTTGCCAAGAGTGAAAACAATGATAAAATCAGGTCGTTGGTCAGAGAGTAGTAATTGGAAACCAAAAGGTCAGCCTGTTATAGAGGATTTTGTCGTAATAGATAAGAATGTGAAGGCTCTGGTGGATGACGATGTCGCATGTCACATGCTTATATTATCAGATAGTGCTAATGTGTCTATAAATACAGGCAAAATATTTTACATTTCGAACGATATTTTTTATAATAAAAATTCTTATTTTACTGTTCGTCAACATATTTTACCTAATGTGTGGAATTATATTTCTTCTCCCGTAAATCAAGTGCGTGCCGCAATTTTTTCTATGAAAAATAATTCGTTTGATAACGATACCTGGTTTATGCAATACAATACTGGCAAGAAAAGTAAGTTAGATGATTATTGGAGTGAGTATATAACCGACCCTGAATTTACACTTCGGCCCGCAAAAGGTTATGCTGTTTATACCCATCAGCCGATAGATGTAAAATATGAGGGGCTTCTGTGTAATAGCAATGTAACCATTCCGCTCATTTGGACAAAAGAAGACAGGTGGAATTTAGTTGGCAATCCTTACACCGCTCCTTTATCTTCTAGAAAGTTATTTGAAGAAATTGAAGGTAAGATACAGGGGAATACTGTAATGTTATTAGATAAGGAAACCAAAGTTTATAACCCTATAATTATTGATGCAAAAGAGGAAATCATGATTCCTTCTTTAGAATCGTTCTTTGTAGAGTCCTTACATCCTAATGATGAGATTACTTTCAAAAGAAAACATCAATATATACCAAGTACTTCAGAGCAACAGTGGATTAATAATAATTATTTACGTCTTTCGGTAACCAAAGATATGTGGCATCAATACGTATTGTTAGGTATGGACGACAACGCGAAAAAAGGTTTTGAGGCTTTGGATTGTCATAAACTTTTTGGCAATAATGAAAATATGCCAGAGATATATTTGAAAGACGATAAGGAAGAATATTCCGTTTGTGTATTTGATTCCTATCCCGCATCTTATGATATTGGACTTTATGCAGGTAGTAGTGCGGACATAGAGTTGAATGTAAACAATCTTTCTGTACTTCCGGATTACGTTCAGATATTGATTGAAGACAAAGAGAGCAAAATTTTTTATGATATTTGCTCGCAAGGAGGCATAAAGACTTATCTTAGTAAGGGGACGCATGAAAAATATCGTATTCATATACTAAAATCCATTTCTTTCAACAAAGTGAAAGATGATTTGACGGGAATTTACGTTTGGCAGGATAAAAACAGGTTGTTATTCTTTTCTAATGGTGTTCAGCGGGTAGAAAAATTTGAGATTATCAAAAATGACAAGATTATTAACTCATCTATTGTTGATAGAAAAGTGATTGAGAATGAACTTTCTAGAGGCAAATATACCATGAAGATTTATTTTGATACCAATATCAAGAAAGAAATTAATATAGAGATGAAATAATGTAATGAAAAGGCTGATTATAAATTTGTTAGGTGTAATGTTGCCGACAATATGTCTATCGCAAGTTGGCAATTTTCTAAAAATGATAGAACATAAAGAATTTGATAAAATTCCATCTCTTATTGGTGGGGTGTTTGGCAACGATACTAATACGGCAGATTATTATAATATACAATATCAATATTATATTGATGCAGATAATCCAAACAGAGATTCTTTGCTTGCATATTTTTATGTTTTGAAATATAATGAACTATCCAGAACTAAGATTGAAACATTCGAACTTGCACAATCGTTGTTGACAATAGTTTATCAGAGCAGAGATGTAGAAAAGTTCAATCGCTATATTGAACTTACCCCTCAATATGAGGATTTGAATAAAGAGGCAAAGCGTATTCGTAACCAATTAGCTTACGAGCAAATACAAGAAAGTCAAAGTATTGAAGATTATAGGCAATTTATTTCACTTTATCCCGATGCTCCCCAGATAGAAGATGCAACTCAATGGTTAAACGAGAATCTTTTTCAAACGTATGTAAGACAAGGCAGTATAGACTCTTTGAAAATGTTTGCACAAATAACGAATTATGAATCTTATAGAGCAAAAGCTTTAACTGAAATAGATAGATTGTCGTTTGCGAAAGCATTAAAGGGAAATAGTATAGATTCATATATGACTTATATACGTAAATTTCCGAATGGGAGTTACATAAAAATGGCAAAAAATAATATAGAAAAACTCCAATATGAGCAGTATGTTACTAAGGGTAGTATTACCGATATGATTTTGTATTTAAATACTCATAGCAAGTCGGATAAGATGTACGAAGAGATTGTGAGTAAACTTTCGTTGATTGCAATAGAAAAATACTCGTTACTTGCAATGCAAAAAGTCTATGAAATAAAACAGGATAACAAATTCTTGAAAACCTTTGCAAAGAAATATGCCTCCGATTTGGACTTGCACCAAATTAGTATGTTGATAGAATATTTTCCATTCATGGCACAGGATGAGGATATTGTGCAAATGAAACATAACGCTGAGATATTGGAACATTTAATGAATAAACCTAAACTCATGCTGGATGATTATAAAAAAAATAAGAATTTATTCAAATCTCTTAATGCCAATAAAGTTGCTAAGGTTATTGAAAGGTTTGAGGAATTGAACTCTCAACAGCCACAAAATAAGGCGTTACAATTTGAATTAGACAACGATCGTTCTTATGTACAGTTCAAAAAAGCAAGTGCTATGGAGTTAAATTTTGTACTTACTGAAAATCAAGACAACGTACTGACAAAGCATTCTGATATTAGATTATTTGCACAAAGTGATACAAACGGTTATGATTGGTATGCTGGAAATAAGAATAGAGATATTTATGTTTGTTTGAAAGAAAATGGCAAATGGGACGATACGATTTTACTTTCTATAAATACTCGTTATGATGAGACCGCTCCTGTTTTATCTGCGGATAAGAAAATGTTGTGGTTTTCGTCTGATAGAGGACTGAATTTTGGAAAGAAAGATATTTATGTTTCATATAGAGAGGACACTAACGATTGGAATAGTTGGAGTGAGCCGATATTATTGCCTAAGGAATTCAATACTCCAGATGATGATTATATTGTATATTCCAGTGATAAGATAACGGTTATAACACAGGACTCTACTTTCAATGAGGATAATTATATATATATGGAAGGAACATTGAATATAGAGAGTGGTAAGATACATGTATATAATGGTAAAGAAAAGGACAAGATATCTAATACAGAAATCTATATCTATGATAAAAACACTCTAAGACTAATCAATATCGTTCGCACTAATCATCATGGATACTATGCATATATAAAAGAGAATGTACCTATAATAATGCATGCTAATCAAAAACAATATTTTTCAGCATTGACAGATGTTAATCCTATACTATATGATATAGAGGAGATGAAGCAAAGAAGGGAAATCATAACCATAGCATCTCCTTTTGATAGTGAGGGGAAAATGCACAAAATTGGCAAAAAGAATTTAGAATTATTAGCAGATTGTCTTATTGGAACGGAGTATATGATTCAAATTGGGGTTCATACAATTAATTATAAAGGCAAGGTTGATATAGCAACATTGAATGACAATCAAGCAAAGATGATTTTTGATGTTTTGAACAAAGCTGGTGTTGATAAAGACAAGTTGATAGTAAAGGGATATGGTAAAGAAAATGTTGCTCAAAGTTGGGAAGGCAAAGACTGTATAGATATTTACATTTATTAGATAATATTCTTTGTTATAATTATGCAAGTAAATCATTGTTTGATAATGTGAAATGTAAAAGCGGAAGGGTTGTTTTTGTATCACTCTTCCGCTAAAGTTTATTATATTATTTTACTATTCTGCAAAATTTAACCTAAACGTTTCAACTGAACAGTGAAATGTCGCATCAATGGAGCTTCCCAAGTAATCTCAACTCCTCTTGTTATCTCGTTTCTGCGGTCGTAAACGTTCTTTAATGCAGCAGCAATTACGTCCATATGATTGTCAGTATACACACGGCGAGCAATACATAAACGTAATAGATCTAGACCTCCAAAACGATTCTCACGAGTTATAGGGTCGCGGTCTGCAAGTATGTACCCAATCTCACAGCCACGAATTCCTGCCTCCAAATATAACTCACAAGTCAATGTTTGAGCAGGAAACTCTTCTTTTGGTACATTGCAAAGAACTTTATCCGCATCAATGAACAAAGCATGACCACCGACAGGACGCTGATAAGGAATTCCATACTCGTCTAATTTCTTTGCTAAATATTGAACTTGGTGAATACGAGTTTCAAGCATATCAAACTCTGTGTTTTCGTCCAAGCCAACTGCCAAAGCATTCAAATCTCTACCGTTCAATCCGCCATAAGTTAAGAATCCTTCGAAAGGAATACAGAATTGTTTAGCACCTTCGTACCAATCTTGGTTGCTAGTTGCGATAAATCCACCCATATTTACCAAACCGTCCTTCTTAGCAGACATAGTCATAGCATCAACGTACGAATACATCTCTTTAACGATTTCTTTGATAGTTTTATCTTTGTATTTTTCTTCTCTAGTCTTAATGAAGTAAGCGTTTTCAGCACAACGGGCAGAGTCCATCACAATAGGAACGCCATATTTGTGGCACAATTCACAAGTTTCTTTGATGTTTTGCATACTTACAGGCTGACCTCCAACAGTGTTGTTTGTAACTGTCAATACCATGAAAGGAACATTACCTTTGTTTTCAGTAAGTACTTTTTCCAATTTTGTTAAAGAAACATTGCCTTTGAAAGGTAGTTCTAATTGAGTGTCCTTTGCCTCATCTATAGTAACGTCTATAGCCTTTGCTTTGCGGAATTCAATATGTCCTTTGGTTGTATCAAAGTGTGCATTGCCAGGAATAACATTGCCTTCTTTTACTAAGTAAGAAAACAAAACATTTTCTGCTGCACGTCCTTGATGTGTAGGAATAACATATTTGAATCCAAATATACGTTGAACGACCTCTTCAAATTTGTAGAAAGATGAAGCACCTGCATAACTCTCATCGCCTAACATCATTGCAGACCATTGACGATCTGACATAGCTCCCGTCCCAGAATCCGTTAAGCAGTCAATATAAACTTGTTCTGCTTTTAACATAAATACGTTATAATGAGCCTCTTTTAACCATTGCTCTCTTTGTTCTCTTGTGGATTTCTTTAATGGTTCTACCATCTTAATTCTCCACGCTTCTGCGAAAGGTATTTCCATAATATTAAAATGTTTTTAAATTGTTTATTATATTAAAAATGAAATATTCTAAAGAAAAGATATGTAGTTCAGAAAAGACCTACTACACACTCAATAAAAGAAACCTATCAAGTTCTTTTATATTAAGAAAATTGTGAGATAAAAATATTCTATTATTGATTCTCAGCATATTTATATAATTTACAGGTGCAAAGGTACGAAAGAAATTGATATAGGCAAAATATTTTTTAATAAATCTTATATTTTCCCAAAAATTTTGTAACTTTGCAAATATGATATATATAAATATATGTATAAACCATTCATAAAATATAGAGTAGTATGGATTACGAAAAAATATTAGAAGCAAAGAATTATATATATAGCAAAATAACCTCGGAGCCTTCGGTTGCTATAATTTTGGGTAGTGGCCTTAGTGGGCTGGCAAATGAAATAGAAAGTCCAATAACTATACCTTACAAAGATATTCCGTATTTTCCTGTTTCTACGGTCAAAGGTCATAGTGGCAATTTGATATTTGGGCAAATCAATAATACGAATGTTTTGTGCATGCAGGGACGTTTTCATTATTATGAAGGGTATTCTATGCAAGATGTTACTTTCCCAGAGCGTGTTTTTGCACTTATGGGAATAAAAAAACTAATTGTTACGAATGCTGCTGGAGGTATAAACAAAAATTTCTCGTGTGGGGATATTATGCTTATAACTGACCATATCAATTTTATGCCTAATCCACTTATTGGCAAAAATGAAGAGCGTTTTGGCGAGAGATTCCCCTCAATGAACGAGGCCTATTGCAAGAATTTGAGGAGTTTATGTTTGCAATGTGCAGAGAGATTGAATATTAACTTACAACAAGGTATTTATGTTGCAGGAACTGGACCAAGTTTTGAGACTCCTGCCGAATATATGATGTACCGATTATTAGGTGCGAGTGCAGTGGGTATGAGTACCGTGCCAGAAGTTATTGTTGCTGTACATTCTCAAATGAAAGTGTTAGGTTTGTCAGTTATCAGTAACGTTTTCAATGAGGATATAGATGCAGAGCAAACACATACGGAAGTTTTAGAAAATGTTAATAGTGCTACAGAAAAGATGGTTATGCTTGTAAAAGAAGTAATTAGACAAATGTAGAATAATATCAAGAAATAATTTGGTAATTAGCAATAAAAAGACAGTATTACTTGTGATTAATACTGCCTTTTGTGTTTGTG
>ONOZ01000099.1 GCA_900319595.1 uncultured Bacteroidales bacterium
GAACGTCCCCAATCGTTAAAGAATGTTAATTGTCCATCAATACCAAAATATTCTCTTTTATTTTTTTTATTTAAGCCAACATTCTCTTTTTGCCATGCACCGTTCTCAAATGTATAGTGCATACTGTCTGCATTATTAACTTTGCCATTGTAATAAGATACACCAAGCCCCCATTTTATAAAACCGTCTTGTGTAGTGTGGTCATATTTCAAATGAGATTCCAAAGCGATTCTTCCGTCTGGCGTTTTGGCAATACCGTTTCCACTAACAGCCGCCAATTCTAACTTTAAACCTTTGAAATTAGACTCATTAGGTGCTTTAAATATAGTTTTAAGACCAATTTCGTGCAGTCCCGGAAACATCATGTGAGTAAGATATGTTCTATCCATAGTTTCCTGCAAAGGAGATAAGTACATTAGTTCATCTCCAAAGAAACTGTTTAACAAACCGGCTTGAACACTTAGCCAAGGTAAAGCGTCCCAACCCATATAAGCCTTACATGCAGATAGACCGCTCTCATTGGTATTAAATTCTATGACAAGTTTTGCTTGATTTTTGTTATACGTTGCACGAATCCTACCTCTACGAACACCAAAGGCGAAGAAATGGTCGTTATTATTGTATTTATCGGCATCATAAGAACCTGTCCAAACTTTTAAAGCATCTTTACCTGCATATTCCATCTGAGCCTGAACGTAACCTGTAATTTTCAAACCATCATCTGTCTGTGCCTGCACTTGTTTGTAGTTTATGGCATAAAACAAAGCCATTACTAATGTGAAAAATATGAGTATGTGTTTTTTCATTATCAATTTTGTTTTAAAAAATTTTTAAATAAATCTGTTGCAAACGAGATAAATGTGTTCTTATCGCATATATATGATAAGGTTTTGCTACAATATTATGTAGAGTATTCTAATTTTAAAGAATCAAAGAGGATATGTATTTTGATAACTAAATATCATATCCCCAATGATTCAAATTTATAAGAGTTTTTTCTCAATTATTCGTCCCAAGCAATTACAAGATTTCTATCTCCATAAGCATCATCAACTTTGCCAGCACATGGCCAATATTTATCACCATAAGGCATTGGGAATGCTGCTTGCTCTCTTGTATAAGGTCTATCCCAAGTATCCGAGCATACAACTTGCATTGTGTGAGGAGCATTCATAACCACGTTATTATCCTTTGCTGCTTTACCGTCTTCTATGTCTTTGATTTCCTTACGGATTTGTATCAAAGCATCACATAAACGGTCTAATTCACTCAAAGGTTCGCTTTCTGTAGGCTCTACCATAAGCGTACCATGTACAGGAAAAGCAACCGTTGGAGCATGGAAGCCATAATCCATTAAACGTTTAGCAATATCTCCACACTGCACACCAGATGATAATGAGAATGGGTTGCAATCCAATATGAACTCGTGAGCACACATTCCTTTTGCACCTGTGTAAAGTATGTTATAGGTTTTTTCTAAACGCTTACGCATATAGTTTGCATTAAGAATTGCATACGCTGTTGCAGATTTCAAACCATCTCTACCTAACATCATCAAATAACCGTAAGTGATTGGTAATAACATCGCAGAACCAAATCCAGCTGCTGCAATAGGAGAACCCTTCTTTCCGCCTACTTTCATAATAGTGTTGTTTGGCAAATAATCCATCAACTCTTTTGAACATGCTATTGGACCAACTCCAGGGCCACCACCACCGTGAGGCATAGCAAATGTTTTATGAAGATTCATATGACATACATCTGCACCCATATAACCAGGACCAGTAAAGCCAACTTGTGCATTCATATTTGCACCGTCCATATATACAAGACCGCCATTTTGATGAATAATCTTTATAATGTCCAAAATCTTTTCTTCAAATACACCATGTGTAGATGGATAAGTAATCATCAAACAAGAAAGTCTATCTTTATTTTCTTTTGCTTTGATTTTCAAATCCTCTACATCAATTTCACCGTGTTCAGTAGATTTGACAACAATTATTTCCATGCCAGCCATAGCCGCACTTGCAGGGTTAGTACCATGTGCAGAAGCAGGAATCAAACAAACTGTACGATGAGCCATACCTTTTGCTATCTGATAATTGCGAATAGTCATAAGACCTGCATACTCTCCTGCTGCACCACTATTTGGTTGGAAACTAACGCGTGCAAATCCTGTAATCTTGCAAAGAATATCATTCATATTGTCAATCATCTCCCTATAACCTACTGTTTGATTTGCAGGTGCGAAAGGATGCAAAGAAGTAAATTCTGGCCAAGTGAATGGTATCATTTCCATTGCGGCGTTTAGTTTCATTGTACAAGAACCCAACGGAATCATTGCTCTATTCAAAGACAAATCCTTAACTTCCAATTTCTTCAAATAACGCATCATCTCAGTTTCAGAACGATACAATGAGAAAACTTTTTGAGTTAAGAATTTACTTTTACGTTTCAATGCACCTGTTATCACGTTTGCAGTTGCAATTTCTTTAACTGTTTTTACATTCTTTTTGCTAACAGCAGCAAATACTTCTAATATTTCATTGACATCAGCCAAAGTTGTAGTTTCATCTAATGCTATTGAAATCTTATCAGCATCAACTA
>ONOZ01000071.1 GCA_900319595.1 uncultured Bacteroidales bacterium
GATATTAAGTAATTTTGTTTTTAGTTTGCCGTGATATTCAGATAGTTTAGTCATTTCATATATAAAGAGAGTTTTTTGAACAATCTTTTCTATTGATGCAGAAACAACAGCACCTGTTGAAAGTATCATAGCGTCTGTAATAGAGGGAGATGCAAAAGATTTTCTACTCAATGCTCCGTCAATTAAACAAATGTCACATTGTTGAGACATCTTGTCAATCAATTCTTTCAATCTTTGAGTGTCAGTAGGACCTGAAAGCATTACATTCCCAAATGTTTTAGTTTGAGAAGTTATCAATCTACCCAATGAGGTCCCATAATGCGAAATATCTTCTATTGTGGAAACAATTTCTCGTTTAGGATAGAGTTGCTCGGAAGTGATAAACAGTGAATTAGGATATAAAAAAACACGTGGTTTAGAAGTTTCGGTAACTTGATCTAAAGTTTCACCATCAATACCAATAGAAGTAACAGAGATTCTTTTATTATAATCGTTTAGTCGTTTGATAACAAAGTTTAGAGCCTCGGTTTTGCCGGCATTTTTCTCCATGCCAACAAAACTAATGCTCTTATAATTCAATAAACTTGATATAAATGGCATATTTTATACAATATATACTAATTTAGTGGTAGTATATGATAAATACTATGTGTTATATACTAAATACTATATATTTAGCGATTACTACTTCTCTGGTGGCGTTCCAAATCTTTAGGTTCCATTGCCATTCTCTTATTTTCCAATAAAGAAAGTACGCCTTCCTGCTCAATGTCTTCACCTTCAAGGAAATCAACATCACATTCACCCGGAGTATAATCCTGTGGTTCAGTGTAAGTTGTAATAACACCTTCGTAATTTCTCAAAACAACTTTACCCGGAGCTTGAGAAATGACATATTGTGGCATAACAGGAGTTTTTCCACCACCGCCTGGAGCGTCAATGACAAATGTTGGTACAGCATAACCAGAAGTATGTCCTCTAAGACCTTCCATTATTTCAATACCCTTTGATACCGTTGTACGAAAATGCTCTAAGCCCATACTTAAATCACATTGGTATATGTAATAAGGTCTTACTCTCATGGCAACAAGTTTTTGTACCAATTTACGCATTACTCTTACATCATCATTCACACCTCTTAACAATACGCTTTGATTGCCCAATGGAATACCAGCGTTAGCCAATTTTGCACAAGCCTCTTTTGCTTCTTCCGTACATTCATTAGGATGATTGAAATGTGTATTTAACCAAACAGGATGATATTTTTTAAGCATATTACACAAATTGTCTGTAATACGCATAGGACAAACTACCGGCGTTCTAGAACCTAAACGAATAATCTCCACATGTTTTATCTCGCGTAGTCTTTTTATAATACTTTCAAGGAATTCATCGCTAACCATTAAACAATCACCGCCTGAAAGTAGGACATCGCGAATCTGAGGCGTGCGTGCGATGTAATCAATACCTGCTTGAATACGATCTTGTGCAACATTTGTATCATTTTGTCCTGCAAAACGACGTCTGGTACAGTGCCTACAATACATAGAACACATATCGGTAATAAGGAATAGACATCTGTCTGGATATCTGTGCGTAATACCAGGTACAGGAGAGTCTTCGTCTTCATGTAACGGGTCTAATAAATCCGCTGCAGCCGTATGCGTTTCTTTAATTGTAGGTATAGCCTGCAAACGTATAGGGTCGTTAGGATTATTTATATCAATACGACTCAAATAGTAAGGAGTAATAGCCATTCTTAAAGTTTTAAGTGCTGCTTTTACACCTTGTTCCTCATTTTCAGTCAATTTGATATACTGTTTCAACTCTTCAAGAGTTTCTATTCTGTTTCTAACTTGCCAATGCCAATCATACCATTGTTCGTCAGTAACATTAGGAAATAATTCCTTTCTTCTATCTACTTGCATAATTATATTGTTTTAGATTTATTCTCTTTAAGTTGCAAAGATAACATTTTTTTACAAATATAGATATAAAATATTAAAATTATTCGTAAATTTGCATTCCATATTGCATATAGCAAATAAATATAATGGAGGAGGAAATACTTGATAATAGCATAGTAGAAAACAAACAAATACTATCATTAGTTGAAGTATTGGATACATTGGCGGAAGGAGTGAGAAGACAATTTCCATATCCTTTTTGGTTAAAGTGTGACATATCTAAAATAAACTTCTATCCATACTCAGGGCATGCATATCCTGAACTTGTTCAAAAACAAGGAGATGTGATTGTCGCACAAACAAAAGCAATTATATGGAGAAGTGATTTGCAGAGAATAAACGATAAATTCCAATCAATTGTTGGTGAATCCTTAAAAGACGGAATTAGTATTGTATGTTTGGCTCGTGTAACTTTTCATTCTGTATATGGACTTTCGTTGATTATATCCGATATTGATCCAAATGTTTCTTTGGGGCAATTAGAATATGAGAAAAAAGAATGCATTGAAAGACTAAAAAAAGAGGAACTTTTTTCGCTAAATTCTACTTTAGACTTACCTTTGCTACCTAAACGCTTGGCTGTGATAAGTGTTCCCACATCTAAGGGCTATAGCGACTTTTTACAGACGATTAACTATCAACAAGATAAGTATAAATTCTTTATTCATTTATTCCCTTCCTTACTTCAAGGTGATGGTGCAACTTATCAACTGATAGAATCATTAAATGTCATTGAAGGTGTCAAGCAATATTTTGATTGTGTTTTGATTATACGTGGTGGAGGTGGAGATATTGGTTTGCATTGCTATAATAATTATGAACTTTGCAGGAAGATTGCAACTTTTCCGCTACCTGTTTTGACAGGAATAGGTCATTCTACTAACGAAACTGTTGCTGAAATGGTGAGTCATATGAATTTTATAACACCAACTGCACTTGCTGAATTTATTTTAGATAGATTTCAAGCGTTTGATAATGAGATTGAACAGATTAAGCAAAAAATCAATAAACTTTCACACCTTATCTTGAAAGAAGAATACAAAAATTTAGCATATATACAAAATATTTTAGCAATCACAGTGAAAAATAAATTAGTTACTGAAAAAAATAAATTAATCACCGAAGAAAAATTTTTGAATGCAATAAATCCTCAAAATATACTAAAAAAGGGTTATACAATAACTTCAATTAACGGACATATAATACATTCTATCAATCAAATATCAAAAGGAGATAAAATTTTAACTCAAACTGTTGATGGGGAATTTACATCCGTTGTTGAATAACAAGAAAATGTGATATGGAAAAGATAGATTTATCTTATAAAAAAGCATATGAACAATTGCAAAACATTGTTTCTCAAATGGAAAATGGACAATTACAGATTGATGAGTTGAGCAAAAACATTAAAGAGGCAATGGATTTAATCAGTATATGCAAATCCAAACTTAATGCAATTGAAGTAGATGTTAATTCGTTGATACAAGAGATTGAAAAACAAAATATTCAATAATTTTACTTAATTTTGTAGTTTAATTATAAAGACGATAAAAAAGAAAAGGAGTGCTAAGCCATCACGGTCGCTCTCCCTTGCAATTATTAAGGAACAAATCCTCGTAGTTATTAACCTAAAAGTCTCATTTTCAATTTCTGTTGCAAAGTTACCACCATTGTATAACCTGTGCAATACTCAAAATTGAGTATTTTGCTTTTGAAAATAATAATTATTTGTAAATCAGGTATTTTTTACAAAAGATTGAATAAAATATCTATTTTACACTAATTTTGTGTAACTTTGCAAATAGAAAATAATTACACATCAACCCTAAATTTTAGAAAACAATGTTATATCTATTTCCAACATTATTAGCAGATGTGAATTGGCAGAAATGTCTGCCACAATATAATATAGATAAGATACTTTCTTGCGAATGTTTCATAGTAGAGGAGTTGCGGACTGCACGAAGATTTTTGAGAAAAATAGGTTACAAAAAGAATTTTGACGAAGTAACCTTCTTTATTCTTAATGAGCACACGACAGATATAGAAATGAGTGATTTTCTACAACCTGCGATGATGGGTAAAGATATATTTGTTATGTCCGAGGCGGGATTGCCTTGCGTTGCAGACCCTGGCAGTAAAATAGTTTTGCTTGCTCACAAATTTAATATTGAAGTGGTATCTATGGTGGGACCTTCCTCTATATATATGTCGTTAATGGCAAGTGGATTCAATGGACAAAATTTTGCATTTGTGGGATATTTGCCTGTAAAAGATATGGATAGGGAAAAGAAATTGCGACAAATAGAGGAGAGGTGTTATAAGGAAAATCAAACTCAAATATTTATAGAAGCACCTTATCGTAATGATAAAGTATTTGACTCAATAATTAAGACTTTACGAAATGAAACTTTATTTTGTATTGCTTCTGATATAACAGATTCTAAACAGAGTATCAAAACGTTAAGTATTGCAGAATGGAAAAAACAGAAAGAATTCACTATTGGCAAACGCAATACCATTTTTCTAATATATAAATAATAGTATTTTGATATTGAAAAAACTTTTCTTACCATCTAATTGCCAAAAAAAATGGAAAAATAGAAAAGGATGTGTAATAATAAAAATAATATGCGTGATTATTTCATTTTTCTCGGAAAATAATTTACTAATCACGCATATTATTTCTACTGCATAAAATACTTTAAAATTCTATACTTTTTCCAATTGCAAAGATAGTATTTTTTTTGAAATACAACCATTTTTTTATTAAAATTTTTTCTTTCCATTTCAGTTAGATGATAAAAATGGTTAATATTTTCTAAAGTTCCTTAATATTGAATAACGTTAGGCAACATTAAAAATAACTAAAAAAATAGTGAAATTTTATAGTATTTCAAAAAAAAGTAATAAATTTGCAACGTAAAAGTAGGGGAGAGACTATCCTTTGCTTTAAAGAAGAAAATTTAAAAATAAATATTAAAATTTAAAACAAAAATGGCAAAAGTACATATCTTTAATGCAGGTCCATGCATTTTACCAAAGCAAGCCACTGAGGCTGCAAGAAAAGCAATTGAGAATTTTGATAATACCGGCGTTGGTTTGTTAGAGATTTCTCACCGTACTCCAGGTTGGGAGAGAATTATGAGCGAAACTGTTCAGTTATGGAGAGATTTGTTACACATACCAGAGAATTACAAAATCATCTTTTTAGGTGGTGGTGCTTCAACTCAATTCTTTACCGTTCCTGCTAACCTTTTGAATAAAAAAGCGGCTTATTTACAGACAGGCGTTTGGGCTAAAAAAGCAGCAAAAGAGGCAAAAATCTTTGGTGAAACTGAAATAGTTGCATCTTCTGAGGATAAGAATTATTCTTACATACCAAAGGGATACACCATTCCTACAGACGCAGACTATTTCCATATCACTACTAACAACACAATCTATGGTACAGAAATAAAATACGACATGGATTGCCCTATCAATTTGGTTGCAGATATGTCTTCAGATATTATGTCTCGTCCTGTTGATATTAGCAAATATGCTTTAATATATGGTGGAGCACAAAAGAACGTTGGTCCTGCAGGTGTTACTTTCGTTATCGTAAGAGAGGATATTTTAGGCAAGATTACAGACAGAAAGAATTTGCCTGTACTTCCTACCATGATAGATTATAGAACTCACATTGATAAAGAGTCTATGTTCAATACTCCTCCTGTGATTTCTATTTACGTTATGCACGAGACATTGAAATGGTTGAAAGAAAACGGTGGTGTAGAGTGGATTCAAAAACGCAATCAAGAGAAAGCAGACCTTCTTTATAATGAAATTGACCGCAACAAAATGTTTGTTGGTACTGTTGAAAAAGAAGACCGTTCATTGATGAATGTTTGCTTCGTTATGGCAAAAGGTTACGAAGACAAAGAAAAAGAGTTTATGGAATTTGCAAAGGCTAACGGTATGATTGGTATAAAAGGACATCGCTCTGTTGGTGGATTCCGTGCTTCATTGTACAATGCTTGCGAAATTGAAGACGTTCAGGCTCTTGTGGATTGCATGAAAGAATTTGAAGCAAAAAATGCATAATTGTATAATAATGTAGAATGTAGCATATAATTTTGTATGTACTACATTCTACATATTTTTATAATAAACAAAAAGTTTAATAATAGAAATGACAAAAGTTTTGGTAGCAACGGAAAAACCATTTGCTAAGGTTGCCGTTGACGGAATAAGAGAAATAGTAGAAAAAGCAGGTTTTGAACTTGCATTATTGGAAAAATACACAGACGTTAATGACCTTTACAAAGCTGTTGAGGATGCAGATGCGTTGATAGTACGTTCAGACAAAGTAACCAAAGAGGTTATTGACCATGCAAAGAATTTGAAAATAGTAGTTCGTGCAGGTGCTGGATTTGATAACTTGGATTTGGAAGCATGTAC
The DNA here is from genome assembly GCA_900319595.1 of uncultured Bacteroidales bacterium. Lineage (GTDB taxonomy): Bacteria > Bacteroidota > Bacteroidia > Bacteroidales > P3 > Scybalousia_A. The sequence goes on from ONOZ01000071.1 coordinate 6,411, forward strand.
AGCAAAAAATATCGTAGCAATGAATACTCCTGGACAGAATTCAAACGCTGTTGCAGAGTTAGCACTTGGTCTTATGATATATATGGCACGTACTAACTTTACTCCTGTTGCTGGTACAGAATTGCAAGGCAAAAGAATAGGTATTCATGCTTACGGCAATGTAGGTCGTCTTGTAGGAATGAAAGCAAAAGCAATAGGTATGGAAGTTATGGCGTTAGACCCATTCGTTCCTGCAGAAAAGATTGAAGCTGACGGAGTTAAGGTTGCAAAAGATGTAAATGATTTGTATTCTTCTTGCGATTACATCTCTCTTCACATACCTGCAAACGATGAAACTAAGAACTCTATCAATTATGAATTATTGAACAAGATGCCAAAAGGTGGCTGTTTGGTGAATACTGCAAGAAAAGAAGTTATTAACGAAAGCGATATGGCTAAATTGTTAGCAGAAAGAGAAGATTTCAAATATGTAACAGATATTGCTGCATCTAATGATGAGGAATTAAAGAAATTCGCTCCTCGTTACTTCTCTACTCCTAAAAAAATGGGGGCACAGACAAAAGAGGCTAATATAAACGCAGGGTTAGCTGCTGCTCGCCAAATTGTTGATTTTATTAAAAATGGAGTTACCAAATTTCAAGTTAATAGATAATTATTAGATTATTGACAAGGTGGCGTTTTGAAATGTATGTTTTTTTTAGACGCCACCCTTTTATTTATAAAAACATTAAATAACTATAAATCACATTTGAATCCATTTAATAGAGATTACGAAATAATAATGTTGTAATCGTGATATTTAAGACAATTTTGATGTAAGAATACATATTGTAATCAAAAAATTTTGTATTTTTGCAACGATGAAATATGATTATTAAAAAGAATATTTCATAAAGAAAATAACAAACAATACAAATTTTTGAAACAAGTATATTTTTACATATTTTTTTTGTTGTCAATCATAGACATCAAGGCTCAGGCGTACTTTGAAAATAGGATAGGAGAGTCTGAAATTAAAATAGATACGATTGAGTCTGTAACTTTGGACAGCGTTTCCGTTCATGCCCATAGAATTGACATTAAAGAAAACGCTCCGAGTGGAGATAAGTTGAATGTTAAACATTTGCGAACTATCAATACTCAAAATGTTGGAGATGCGGCAAAGTTTTTAGGGGGTGTTTTGGTCAAAGATTATGGTGGATTAGGTGGCATTAAAACGGTTAGCGTTAGAGGATTATCTTCAAATCATACTGCAGTTATGTATGATGGTGTAAATTTGTTTGATAATCAAAGTGGACAAATAGATTTGAGTAAATATTCATTATCAAGTATTAACTCCTTATCGCTCGCCAATGCACAATTTAATTCCAATTTACCAACAGCAACTTCTTTAGCATCCGCATCAAGCGTCAATTTGGAAACGAAAAAGCCCAATATGTCTTCAAAAAAATTGGTAGGGGAGATGGGTATAACTTACGGCTCCTTTAATTTGTTTAATGGCAATATGTTTTTGGCATCAAAAGTAACTAATAAAGATATTGTAACCTTGATGGTAGATGTTATCAATACCAACGGACGCTATCCGTACAGATTGTATTATGGTAA
>ONOZ01000029.1 GCA_900319595.1 uncultured Bacteroidales bacterium
GTTCCGTATGAAATCTCTGTTTTATCATATGCCAGATTTGTAGTGTCATATGTAACGTCTGCCAAAGTATCCCAAGCAAAATTATTATTATACTTTGTTACTTCTTTACCATATGGCATAACATAAAAACCTCCCTGATGTGCGGTCATAGGTTTTAGCATTGTTTTGCCATTGTTTGATGTAGAAGATATATAATAATATAATGTATCCCTATCAATTGTACCGTCTAGGTTTATTTCACAAGAATACTTATTACCACCTAAGGACATCATAGTTATATCGTGCCACTCTCCTTCCAATGCAAATTTATAGAATATTTTTACATTTTCTATTCCACTCTTATTTTGTGAAAAGACTTCAATATTGTATTGTGTGCCATTTTCTTCTGTATTGAACCATCTTGCAGGTTGATGATAAATGCGTATAGGGTTATCTGCAGGGATTTGTTTTGTTATGCAGTGAATTGCACCACCATAGCCGTCAAAACTTCTCACATCTATTTCCTCGAAAGTGTAACCCGGATATGCAGTCTTCAATACGTTCAACGCTCTTTTATTACCTTCCACATCTCCCTTGCTACTTCCTGCCAATGTTGTATCATAAAAAACAGGCTGGATTATAGCGTCATTTACAAAAGTATGATTAGCCCAACAACGTGTATAGTTATTATAATCGTTTCCATTGCTATACCACGCTCCATTATCTTTTGCTGGTAAAGGAACTCTTACTATATCATAGTTTTGACCAAAATAGTTCTGCTTAGAAGAAAAAAGCTCTGCAATACTATCTACTCTTTTAGCATCAGGCCAAGTAGCAAGTTGCTCGGGATAGGAAGCCATAATGAAACCACATTCTTCCCACATATCCGCATATAAATCAATATGCCCTGTTCCACCGTCATAATATAATGCAGTAACAACCTCTATATTATTCAGATTCATAAGGTGTTTTATAGAGTCTTCTATCTGCTGTTTTGTCAAAGGATTCTTTTGATGCATATTTATCTGCGGGATTCCTCCCGTCCAATCTAAATAGTACAAACCATAATAATCTTGATTTGTTTCATAAATAGCAGAAGTTGTAAATAAATTTCCTAAACCATCTACTAAAATATTGCCCCCTTCGTATTCAATAGTATTTGTATAACATTTCCAACCCAAATTATTTGCAATCCAAATCGGCAAATCGTTATCCAAAGGACGACCTCCATAATATTCGAAATCCATAAACGCAATGGAATCTTCATCTCCATAATAAAATGCTATAGGACCCCAATCTCTTGCCCAAAACGAATTACCAGGATGCACAAAAAAGCGATAATTTGTTAAAGGGGTGCCTTGTGATGCCATATAATTCTTTATCGTTACAGTATCTTCGTTATACCAAACATCAATCCAAACTTCCGCATGTTTTTGTATTGCATTAGCAAGTTTTCCATGTAATTTAGCATATTCACTTGATGAAGCAACATCTGGGGTACTCGTTGTTTCCACCAAAGAATAGTTACCAAGCCAATCAGAAACTATTCCATAACCATCAAACATTGTTTGGGCATAATTATTTGTACCTTTCTGCTTTGTAATATAAGGCCACTCAATCAAAATTGCCTGCACTTCATCGCTTTCAATGGGAAAAATCATATCTTCAGGCACTTGTAAGGCTTTTTTTGGTGCAGATTTTTGAGTAATGTATTCCTTAACGCTTCCATCAACATTTATCTTGTCTGGACTAATCGCATTAGGCTTACGCTTCATCATCTGTTTGTAGTAATCGTTGATTTCCTCTGTTGTCATCTGCTTATTTATTTCAAGCATTTGACGTCTTTGTTTTTGTGATTCTAATTGCTGAGTCTGGGCATTGATAGATGTTACTACCAAAACCGACATCATTAGAACACTCAGTTTTTGTGTTACATTTTTCATTATCTTACATATTTTAGTTTTAATTATAATTCCTTTCGTATAAACTACTACGAAGCAAGTTGCAAATTTATAAATAATTTTCCAAAAAAATGATAAAAATTACATAATTATTAAATATTTTCTTAACTTTGCACTTTCATTTATATATATATTAAATATGAACAAATAACTATGTCTAATAGAACGGAATTATCTACACTTGGAGAATTTGGATTGATTGACAAATTAACGAAAGACAACAAAATAACAAACAAAAGTACTATTTTGTCCGTCGGAGATGATTGTGCTGTGTTAGATTATGGTAAAAAACAAATTCTTGTATCAACAGATGCAATGGCAGAGGGTATTCATTTTGATATGGTCTATACTCCGCTGAAACATTTAGGATATAAAGTTGCTGTAAGTAATTTTTCGGATATTTATGCAATGAACGGCAGACCTAAACAAATAACTATTTCCATTAGTGTTAGTAATCGTTATAGCGTTGAGGCATTGGAAGAATTGTATTCTGGTATTAAGTTAGCGTGCGATAGATATGGAGTGGATATTGTAGGAGGCGATACTACAAGCAGTCAAACAGGAATGTTTATATCAATTACTGTTATAGGCGAAGGTGAGAAAAATAAAATAGTAAAACGTTCCACAGCAAAAGAAAATGACCTTGTTTGCGTAACTGGAGATTTAGGTGCAGCCTATGCAGGACTTTTAGTGTTGCAAAGAGAAAAAAATGTATGGAAAACCAATCCGAACATGCAACCAGAATTAGATGATTACGACTATGTACTAGAGAGACAATTGAAACCTGAGGCTCAAAAATGGTTAATAGATTTTTTTGAAAAAAATAATGTAATTCCGACATCCATGATAGATATTTCGGACGGATTGGCGAGCGAAATTTTACACATTTGTAACGACAGTAAAGTAGGTTGCGAAATCTATATGAACAAGTTACCTATCGATTATCAAACTTCTCGAACCTTGGAAGAAATGAAAATACCTGCCGAAACAGGAGCATTGAATGGTGGAGAGGATTACGAGTTGCTTTTCACCATTGACCAAAAGGATTATGAAAAAATTAAGGATAATGCAAATATTCACATAATTGGATACATTGCGGATAAGTCTTTGGGGTGCAAGTTGATAACTCCTCAAAATACCACTATAGATATTAAGGCACAGGGCTGGAATCATTACCAATAATGTAGTATATAATATTAAGGTGTAGAGAAAAGAGTATGGCAAATATAAAGAATCTGTTATTGGATATGGGAGGTGTTATCTTGGATGTGGATTATAACAAGATAGCAGAAGTTTTTGATACATACGGAATTGATGCAAAATCTTTATATACACAAAAAACTCAATTACCACTGATTGATAATTTTGAAATTGGTAAGATCAGTCCTGCCGAATTTCGCGATGGTATTAGAGAATTAGTTAAGAAACAATTATCCAACGAACAAATAGATAGTGCTTGGAATTCTATGATTGGCAATGTGCGTACGGATACAATAAAGTTACTTGGCAAATTAAAATTACATTATGAAAAAATACTTTTGTATTCGAATACCAATGAAATCCACATGAATTTTGTTCGCAAATTATTCTATGATACAATCGGATTTGATATTTTTACGCTTTTATTTGATAAAAGTTATTTTTCTAATGAAATTCATTTACGCAAACCGCATAAAGAAAGTTTTTTGTGGATACTGAATGATGCCGATATTAAAGCCGAAGAAACCTTATTTATAGATGATACCGTAAAAAATATAGAAGGTGCAGAAAGTATAGGATTGAATACATATTTACTCGAAAGTCCGCAGACATTAATTGATTTGCACAATAGTAATATCATATAAAACTATGAAAGAAAGTTTGTTGCATATTGTCAAAAATAAAAAAACTAAGTATATCATTGTACTTGTGTTGTTTGCATTACTCATGCTATTTTCTAAGAATAACAATATCTTCTACTATCACAATATTTCTAAACAGAAAAAGGAACTTGAAAAACGCAAAGAGCATTATAAAAATGAAATAAGAAAAGATAGTATAAATACGGCTATAATTCTAAAAGATTTAGACGCTGCGGAAAAGTATGGACGAGAGAAATATCTTATGAAAAAAGACAACGAAGATATTTTTATCATAAAACGCAAAGACGATTCTTTGACAAAAATACAATAGAATAGAAAAAATTACGTTGTATGCAGTTAAGACAAAGTATATGAGAATGAAAATATAGATTATAACAAATTTAATAAAATTTAAAATAAAATGCTACATTTAGATTTAACAAAGTACGGAATACAAGGTACAAAAGAAATTCTTTACAACCCTTCTTACGAGGTTTTATTCAACGAGGAAACTCGCGAAGACTTGACGGGTTATGACAAAGGTCAAGTAACAGAATTAGGAGCAGTGAATGTGATGACGGGAGTCTATACAGGACGTTCTCCAAAAGACAAATACATCGTTATGGATGCGAATTCCAAAGATAAAGTTTGGTGGAATACTCCAGAATATCCTAACGATAATCACCCGATGACAGAAGAGGTGTGGAAAGAAATCAAACAAAAAGCGGTAAATCAACTTTCAAACAAACGCTTATTTGTTGTTGATGGTTTTTGTGGAGCAAACAAAGA
>ONOZ01000058.1 GCA_900319595.1 uncultured Bacteroidales bacterium
AATGCAGGAAATGTTCTGATGGGGCATCGTTGGTTTCTTATTGACAAAGATTTTACCAAAATCTTAGTTTCGTATGATATGGACGGGGAAGAATTCCAAACACTTGAGGCTCTTATGGAGCAAATTAGAGAATCGGCAGAGTAGTAACTATTAAAAAATTAACATATTGACAATCAAGGAGATTCTTTCTTGTGATTAGTAAAATGTTTTCAGAAAAGAATTTATTTTTCTCAAAAAATAATTTTTTAATATGAGTAGGTGCTTTATAAACTAATCTGTGGGTAGTAATCTGTCCAATTTTTTACATTGCAAAGTTACAAAATAATTTGGAAAAATACAGATTTTCTGATGTATTTTTTGTTAAATAAGTATTATGCACCTATTAAATTAAATAGATTTGTATTAAAGAACAAATAACTATACGTATGCTATTCAAAATATCTATAAAATTGCAATTTTTATCTTTTCATAAAGATTTTTTATAAAATACTTTGTAGGTAAAAGAAATATTTGTAATTTTGAAATCTGAAATTTATAAGTAATTAATAGTAAAATTATTATATAACACAATGAAAAGGGTATTTTATATAGTTTCTATATTATGCGTTGCAACTTTTATGCCACTATTATCAAGTGCTAAAGGAGATTGGCGACAGGGTATTTGGAATAGAAATGTATCTGAGAACTTATTTAGTATCAATGTAGAAGCCATTCCTGTAATAACGGACGCTTTTAAGAATACTACCCCATGGGCTGCAGGTTTTAATCTTGGTTATGAACACAAAATGCGTCCAAGTATCATACATGGTAAAGTTTCTTTTGGATATGGAGGTCATATTGGTTTAAGTCGTTATTTTGGAAAATCTATTACAACGACTGTTATTGGACACGAATTGCATCAAAGATGGGATAAATATAAATCTTATTCAGAAATTCCTATTTTATTAGATTTCAATATGTTTTTGAATCTAAAAAGGAGTAATATTTTCTTGGGAGTTTCAGCCGGAGTTAATTTGATGTTGGGTGAAAGAGATGCCTCGTTGAATCAAATAGGTCCTTCAGCAACAAAAGATTTGGAAGAAATGTATGCTTTCTCGTATGGAAAAGATATTGATGTAGTTTCTATACAATTAAATGAAAACAATGTATCTTTGACACGTGTTATACCTACGTTTAGAGTACAATTAGGATACACATACGAATTGTCGCAGGACTGGGCTTTGAGAATCAAGGCAGGTTTGGACTATCAAATGCAATATGATGACGAATACAAAGGATTTCATTTAGATGCAGATTATTATGATTTTTATCATAGCCACGAATCCCCTCAAATGCTAAATCCTTTCTTTAGTGTAGGTCTTGTTTATTCGTTATAAAATAGATGCAATTATTTTATATTCCGTCATATTCTAACGAAGAAATTGTAATACTTGATAACGAAGAAAGTTCTCATATCTCTAAGGTATTGAGAATAAGGGAGGGTGAGGCAATATTTCTAACCGATGGACTTGGTAGTTTAATTAGAGGAGAGATATTGGAGGCTAATCCTAAACGCTGTTGTGTAAAAATAGTAGATATAGAACGTAATTACAAAAAACGTGATTTCAAGGTACATTTAGCAATAGCCCCTACAAAAAATTCAAATAGAATAGAATGGCTATTAGAAAAGGCGGTAGAGATTGGCATTGACGAAATAACATTTTTGCAAACTGAACATTCCGAACGGCGTAATATAAATATAGAAAGATTGGAGAAGATAGTAATATCTGCTATGAAACAATCTTTAACCTGTTGGAGACCAACAATAAATGATATTACAGACTTTTCTAAATTTATTGGCAATTTGGTAGAGGATAAAAAGTATTTATGTTGTTGTAGCGATGATGAAAAAGTGCTTATAAAGGATAGTTATTCAAAAGGTGATTCCGTTGTTATACTGATTGGTCCAGAGGGAGATTTTTCTAATAACGAAATTTTACAAGCAAAAGACTCGGGTTGCGAACTAATTACATTGGGGGAGCAACGACTTAGAACAGAAACAGCATCTTTTTATGCTATAAGTCAAATACATTTTTTGAATCAATAAAAGAGTCGTGTATTAAAATGAAAAAATTTTTGTTATACATATTATATATAAGTATAAGTACTTTTCTCTATTCGCAATCTTCACATTCTATTGCCCTTTTGAAATATAGCGGAGGTGGGGATTGGTATGCAAATCCTACTTCTTTGACAAATTTGATAAAATTCTGTAATCAAGAGTTGAAAACTAAGTTATCTTCGGATTATGCAACGGTTGATGTAGGTTCAAGTGAGTTATTTATGTATCCGTTTGTGCATTTGACAGGACATGGTAACGTAGTGTTTTCAGATAGCGATGTAAAAAATCTTAGAACATACTTATTGGGAGGTGGTTTTTTGCATATAGATGATAACTATGGGTTGGATAAATTTATACGAAAAGAGATGAAAAAGGTTTTTCCAGAATTGGATTTTATTGAAATACCTTTTGCTCACCCGATATATCATCAAAAATATTCCTTTCCTGCAGGTCTTCCCAAGATACACGAACACGATAACAAAGA
>ONOZ01000185.1 GCA_900319595.1 uncultured Bacteroidales bacterium
CCATTGATCTCCATCACCTTAACCATAGGAAAATATTTCTCTCCTTCCTTTGGCGGGCGAATCATTCCATGTACTGTATCGCCAGTTTTTAAAGCGAAAAACTTTACTTGCGACATTGAAATATAAATATCATCTGGCGAATTCAAATAGTTGTAATCCGATGAACGCAAAAATCCATATCCGTCTGGCATAAGCTCCAAAACTCCCTCAGCCTCAACTAATCCCTCTATATCGGAAGTAAATATAGGTTTGGCATCCTCTTTAGTTGGAACGGGATGAGTGATTGCTGATGTTTTTTGAGCAATTGGTGGAACATTCTTTGAACTCGGTTGATGGTTCACAATATCTGAATTTTTACTTATTCCTGCCGATTGAGGCAATTTTGGCTTTGGAACAGAAACAGGTTTTAGTGGTACATTTATAGGTACAATAGTCTTTTTAGGTTGAAAATCCGGTATATTTAATTCTTCAATTTTAGGAGTTTCAGGTAATTTTGACACATTCAAATCTTTTACTATCTGTTTTTTTGCCTGCGTTAAAGTAGAATATTGTTCAGACGTATTGACAGTCTCGTTTTGTTGATTACTGGAACCCGCTATTGGCTTTGGTTTAAGGTGAGTACGCTGACGTTTTGTTGAATTTATATTATTCTCTTCTTTCTTTTCTTGCTCAATACCGATATTTGTAGTATCTGTCTGTGTATTTTTGGCAGGACGACCGCGTTTTTTTGCCTGTCTTTGTAAAGGTTCATTTTGTTTTACTTCTTCTTGATTCGGATTTGCTGCTTGAAAATCTAAAATCTTATAAATTAACTCTTGCATATCCGACAATCTCGCCGTTTTTGGTACATTCATTTGCTTTGCAATAGACTTTAATTCTATTAAAGATAGTTGCTCAAGCTGTGATTTGCTATACATACTAAATTATGTTATTGTTAATTTCAATGAATAATGTTTTTCTGGGAAAAGTATGCCGTTTAGTACGAGATAAACGTTCCTTGTTGGAAAAACTTTTTGCAAAGGTACAATATTATTTTGAAACACAAGTATATTTTCTTAAAAATTTTGATTTTATTGATAAAAACTCTACGCGACACATACTGCTAAATAGTTTATTTAAAAAATAATATAGTTTTTTCTTAATTTATTGGTTATTTTTATATATCTTTGCAAATCATTTTTCATTTTTTATAAATTACAACGACTATGGCAGAATTGGAAAGTAAATATATTGCAAATAATGTGGAACAAAAGTGGTATGACAAATGGATACAAAAAAATCTATTCCACTCTGAACCTGATGATAGAGAACCTTATACCATCGTAATTCCACCCCCAAACGTTACGGGCGTACTTCACATGGGACATATGCTAAACGAAACTATTCAAGACGTACTTTGTCGTAAGGAAAGAATGAATGGGAAGAATGTTTGTTGGGTACCTGGGACCGATCACGCAAGTATTGCTACTGAGGCCAAAGTTGTCAATCTTTTGAAGGAAAAAGGAATCAACAAAAGCGACCTTACAAGAGAGGAATTTCTAAAATACGCTTGGCAATGGAAAGAAGAAAAAGGTGGTATCATTCTTCAACAACTTAGAAAGTTAGGGTGCTGTTGTGATTGGGAAAGAACAAAATTTACTATGGACGAAGATATGAGCGAAGCAGTAACTGATGTTTTCTGTCGCTTATATGACAAAGGTCTTATCTATCGTGGCGTGCGTATGGTCAATTGGGACCCGAAAGCCTTGACTGCTGTGTCTGACGAAGAAGTAATTTATAAAGAACAACATAGCAAACTATATTATTTACGCTACTATTTAGAGGATAAAAGCGAATATATAGTCGTTGCAACTACCCGTCCTGAAACAATAATGGGCGACACTGCCGTTTGTATCAATCCAAATGATGAACGCTTTTCTCACTTGAAAGGAAAGAAACTAATTGTGCCACTGGTAAATAGAGTCGTACCTATTATCTTTGATGAATATGTTGATATGACATTCGGAACAGGTGCATTAAAGATAACACCGTGCCACGACATCAATGACTATAATATAGGTAATAAACATAAACTTGACGCAATCAATATATTTAATGATGACGGTACTCTAAACGAGAACGGAGTGCAATATAAAGGTATGGATAGATTTGATTGCAGGAAAGCGATTATAAAAGACCTTGAAACTGATGGACTAATAGATAAAATAGAAGACTATGATAATAAGATAGGACTAAGTGAAAGAACTTCAGTTCCAATAGAGCCTAAGTTAAGTATGCAATGGTTCTGTCGAATGAGTGATTTGGCTACACCTGCATTAGAAGTTGTAGAGAATAATATCATACAATTCTGGCCTGAAAAGTTCAAAAATACGTATAGACACTGGATGGAAAATGTTAAAGACTGGTGTATCTCTCGTCAATTATGGTGGGGACATCGTATTCCTGCATATTATTTACCTAATAAGGAAATTGTAGTTGGTAGGACTATAGAAGAGGCATACGCAAAGGCACAAAAACTATATCCTAACGAAAATTATACTATTAACGACTTACGCCAAGATGAAGATGTGTTAGATACGTGGTTCTCTTCTTGGCTTTGGCCTATTAGTTGCTTTGATGGAATCCGCAATCCTAAAAATAAAGAAATTGAATACTACTACCCTACCAATGATTTGATTACTGCTCCAGATATTATGTTTTTCTGGGTAGCACGAATGATAATGGCTGGGCTTGAGTACAGAGATGAGATTCCTTTCAAAAATGTTTATTTCACTGGAACAGTGAGAGATAAACTTGGAAGAAAGATGTCAAAGTCCTTAGGTAACTCTCCTGACCCATTAGTATTGATTGATAAATATGGAGCAGACGGAGTACGAATGGGAATGTTAATGGTATCTCCTGCTGGTGGCGATTTATTGTTTGATGACGTCTATTGCGAACAAGGACGTAACTTCTCAAACAAGATTTGGAACGCTTTACGTTTATTAAAAGGCTTAACCGTAGAAGATATTACCCAACCATTACACTCACAACTTGCAATCAACTGGTTTAAACAAAGAATGAATGTAATGATTGCCTCTATAAATGATGATTTCTCTAAATATCGTTTAAGCGAAAGTCTAAAAAATATTTATACATTCATTTGGGACGATTTTTGCTCATGGCTTTTGGAGATTGTTAAACCTGAATATCAAAAACCTATTGACAATCAAACTTACGAAGAGATAATAGAGATTTTTGAAGACTTAATGAAGATTCTCCATCCATTTATGCCGTTCGTTACTGAGGAGATTTATCATGCTTTAAAGGAAAGACAAGAAGATGATTTTATAATGAATGCTACCTATCCTACAAGTACAAGTAACGAAAACATTATGGACGAAGAGTTTATCTTTATTAAAGAAGTTATCACTGCCATTCGCTCTATTAGAAACTCCAAAGGTATATCTCCAAAACAGACTTTGCAATGCTTTGTTAAGATTTCAGATTCTAAAAACTTGATTTCCAAATACGAAAGTGTAATAATCAAAACTGCAAACATAGATAAAATTCAATTTGTTAATGAAAAACAAAACGGGACTTTGTCGTTAATGGTCAGAACGACAGAAATATTTATCCCGATTGCACAAAACGTAAATAAGGATGAGGAGATAAAGAAGGTCAATGAACAAATAAAATATTACGAAGGCTTTAAAATGTCGGTAAGTAAGAAACTATCTAACGAAAAATTCGTTTCAAATGCTCCAAGTCAGGTAGTAGAATTGGAAAGAAAGAAGTTAGCGGACTGTGAAAGCAAACTCATTGCCTTAAAACAAGAACTGTTAAGTTTGCAATAAGATACTATCAAATAGTAACAATTTTTACAGATAGGTCATGAATCCATATTATGCAAGCAAGACGATGTTTTAGTTTCTTAATGCATGCTTTTTCTATCTTATTGATATTCAATTAGATTAAACAGCGTGATTATGAAAATAAAGAGAGATAATATGAAATTTTTACCTCTCTTTATTTTTTTATTAACAGAATGGTACTTATAAATTCTTTACATAAGCATCACCGCTTCGTTAAACAGTTTAAAATTATACTTTTTTGTTAGCCCGCTTATTTGAAACCAATCCACTATTGTCCAGACTCCCAAACCACCAAGAGTAACTAATTTCAAAACACCTAAACCTACTTGTCCAATCAGAAATCTATCAATTCCTAATCCACCGACTAATAGAGATACTACAAGATTAGTTGTTGGATTAACGTAATCTAAATTACTTATAAGTATAATTTGGTCTTCGTCCATAGTAGCCAATTTTTGTTTAATATACATTAAGTCCCCACTTTTGAAATATTTGGATTTAGTTATAAGAAAATTTAGAATAAGTTTATCTTTTGTTCCTTGGTCTTCGGCATATGCTTCATTGTTTTCTTGTAACGGCGTTATAATACCATCTGTTGCAGGAGTTTCTCTTATTTCTGTTATAACAATATTCTCATCTATTGTCATATCTTGAGCATTATCATTTAGCATTGTTGCACTCATAAGTCCGAAAATAGCAACGAACATAATTTTCTTAAGATTCTTCATTATTTTAACCATTTTTTATTTATTTCTAAACGCTTCAACAAAAGCACCATTCGGTCTATCTGTTTGCAAAGATACAAAAAAATCTCAGATAAGGTAACAAAATATAATAAAAAAATTGTTTCCCTTCGTTCTGAGCAACTTAGGAGAATTGGTATTTCTCAAGCACAAAAGTCTTCATGGGGCAAGATGGATAAAATATAGAACTTTAAGGTCAATAATGCCTCAAAGTCCTATACAATAATAATTTGTAAGACTTATTTTGTGTATTGATTTACAATGTTATCCATAGTGTCATTGATTCTCATCTTATAGAATGAACGCCATACAAAAATAATTGCTATAACAACGAATACAAGCCCAAAATATGGTGCCAAATTTCTAAAACTTTCGCTAATAGCCATCTCCATTGCCAATAAGCCAAACAAGGTTGTAAATTTAATAATAGGATTCAACGAAACAGAAGATGTATCCTTGAATGGGTCGCCAACAGTATCGCCAACAACAGAGGCATCGTGCAAGTCTGTCCCTTTAAGTGCCAAATCCACCTCTACAACCTTTTTGCTATTATCCCAAGAACCACCAGCATTTGCCATAAATACCGCCTGGAACAACCCAAACATAGCAATGGAAATCAAATAAGATACAAACAAACTTACAGCATTTACCCCTCCTATACCAGCAGGTGATGCAAGGCAAGCAAACCCTAACGCAAAGAAGAATATTGCTAAAAAGATATTCCACATTCCCTTTTGTGCGTATTGAGTACAGATTTTTACTACTTCAACCGACGATTTAGTGTCTGCTTTTTTAGGAGCATTAGTATCTAATTTGATATGGTCTTTGATAAATGCCACTGCACGATTTGCACCAACAGTAACTGCTTGCGTACTTGCTCCAGTGAACCAATAAATTACACAACCGCCTAAAATAAATCCTAAAATTGTGTAAGGGTTAAGTAAATTCAATATATCAGAAGGATTAACACCTAAAACGTTTTGGATAACCAATATAATAGAGAATATCATCGTTGTAGCACCTACTACAGCCGTGCCAATCAAAACAGGTTTAGCAGTTGCCTTGAATGTATTGCCCGCACCGTCATTTTGCTCTAAATAATATTTACTTTTTTCCCAGTCAGGTTTAAAGCCAAATTCCTTCTCAATTTCCTCATCTTTATTAGGTTCAGCCTCAAGCAATGAAAGTTCATAAACACTCTGTGCATTATCTGTTACAGGTCCATAACTATCTACAGCAATTGTTACAGGTCCCATGCCTAACATTCCAAAAGCCACTAAACCAAAAGAAAAGATTGCTGGATAGGACATTAAATCGTTACCAATATTTATACTGAAGGCATATGCTAAAAACATAAGTAGAACAAATACCACACCAGTCCAAAAACCTGAGAAATTTCCCGTAACAAATCCAGAAAGAATATTCAAAGAAGCCCCACCATGATGAGATGCTTTTACAACCTCTTGTACATGTCCTGAATGTGGCGAAGTAAATACTTTAGTAATCTCAGGTATAACAGCAGCACCAATTGTTCCTAATGAAATAATAGTTGCTAATATTGCCCACAAACTACCACCTAAATGATTAAGTTGAAAATACGATACAATATATGTTATTGCTATACTCAACACAGATGCAATCCAAATAAGATTGGTCAAAGGTTTTTCAAAATCAAGGTCTTCTGCTTTACCATATTTTGCTTTTGATATGCCATTGTTAATCCAATACGCTACAATAGAAGTGATTACCATAAGAATACGCATAGAGAAAATCCAAACAAGCAAATCTCTTTGCATAATTGGGTCATTTACAGCAAGTAATATAAAGGATACTAAAGCAACTCCTGTAACGCCGTAAGTTTCAAAGCCATCTGCTGTAGGTCCTATTGAATCTCCTGCGTTATCACCTGTACAATCGGCAATAACTCCTGGGTTTCTTGGATCATCCTCTCCTATCTTGAAAACAACTTTCATTAAGTCTGAACCAATATCTGCAATTTTTGTAAATATGCCACCTGCAATTCTCAATGCAGAAGCACCTAAACTCTCTCCTATCGCAAATCCAATAAAGCAACTACCTGCCAAATGTGTCGGCATGCACAAAAGAATTATTAGCATCAAAAATAACTCAACACAAACTAACATAACACCAATTGACATTCCTGCATTAAGAGGAATATTCAACAATTTCAACGGCTGTCTTCTCAATGAAGCAAAAGCCATACGTGCATTAGCAAATGTGTTCATACGAATACCATATGCAGCGACACAATATGAACCTAAAATACCTACAATAGTCCAAAACAAAATAAGTAACACTCCACCTATACCAGCACTGCTTTCTGATAAAACTCCAAAGTAAATTGCCACAATAATACCTATGAAAATAAATAATGTAGCCAAAAATTTGCCCTGTTGTTTCAGATATGTAGAACAAGTTTTGTAAATAACTTCTCCTATGTCTAACATTTTTTTATGAACAGGCAATTTCTTTGTTTTAATGAAATGATACATACCGAATACTAAACCGAGTATCGTAACCAAAAATCCCCAATGCAAAAAACTAAATTCGTGTATGGCATCAGGGATTACTAAGTCAGCCTCGCTTGCAAACAATGCTGCAGGGGCAAACAAACCGAGTAATGTAATAAATCTTTTCATATTATATATTTTTTCTATTATTTATTCCAAACCAATATATTTTCTATTCATAGAAAATGCGTGCAAATTTAAAGAATTTTTATTGAATAGCAAAGAAAAATCCATAAAAAATTTATCCTATTCTTTTTTAATATATCTTTAATTTCCTTTTCATAAACATAAGATTTGTATCTTCAACTTAAAAGTTGTTATATTCCTTTTTGTATTATAACAATCAACGTTTTTGAAATCTGTACGTAATGTTTTCCTTAGATAAATCCGAATTTATTTTCCATAGAATCTGATTTGTCGTTTTTTCCTTCAAACCTCCAAATTCCTTTTTATAACTTCCAATCTTTATGTAGTCAAAATTCTCCAATTCTATATTATCCGATAATTCATCTTTACCACTATACCACGCTGTTTTTATATCTTTAAAATTTTCTTTTATAAATTTGGCTAAACGATTCACAGCCTTGGTGTCATTATCTCCTCCCATAAATGCCAAACATGTAAAATCGCCTTCGTAAGTATTGATAAGATTGGTAAGACTCTGTTCATCAAACTCCTCTCCTCTATCTTGCCAAAGCCAAGGTGAATGACAACCTTCACACCTATTGGGACAAAGTGAAAAATTCACAGCCAAAGTAACCTCATCTGGTATTTCTTGAAATACAATATCGTAATTATAATATTTTAACATATAGATATTCTTATAATATATGGCAAACAAAATGTAGTATGCGTTACTATTTACCCCATACTACATTTTATCTACTACATAAACGAAATTATGCCAACGTATTTGCAATTGCCTTTTCCTGTTGTTTAGAAAATTCTATGTGTCTTGCAGGTAAAGGGTCTTGAATATGTTTTTCGTTTTTGTTTACATTAATATAATAGCGTTTTGCTGCTTCTTTCTGCCTTGGTAGTGAGAAATTGCTAACGCGTTTCATATATCCTATAATTCTTGTAAGATAATCCACATTTTTACTTCCACACGTTGGGCATTCTTTCAAGTAACGCTTATCTATATGCCCACAATCGTTACATACTGTGTTTGGAATATTGAATGTAAAGTAATTACAACCCTCTTTTGCCGCAACTTTAAGAATTTGTCTGTATTGTGCCTCAGATAAATGCTCTTCCAAGTTTAGGTGTAAGGCACTTCCTCCCGTTAAGTGTTCAATATAGCGTTTTCCATGCAAACGAATTTTATCTAAAACGTTCAAAGAGTTATCTTCCACTATATAAAAATACGAGTTGTAGCAATCTCTGAATGTTTGATAGCCATCTTCCTTGTCCCATTTAGCATGCTTTACTCCCACATTCTCTGCTGGAATCATTTCACAGTTAAACATCAAATCCTTCGTGCGATATTTTTTATTCAACTTCTCTACTATACCTAAAATGTCGGCAACAAATTTCTCGTATTTTGGATTATCGTTGATTTCAATACCAAGGAATTGTGCAGCTTCCACCATTCCATTTACTCCAATGGTAAGATACTGACGCGACATATTGATATAGCCCGCCTCAAATAGAGGTAGCATTCCGTTTTTCTCAAGCATTTTCAGGTTCTCATTATATCCTGTCTGTACCTTATGCATCAAATCCACTATTCCCTCCAAAT
This sequence comes from uncultured Bacteroidales bacterium, assembly GCA_900319595.1. Classification (GTDB taxonomy): domain Bacteria; phylum Bacteroidota; class Bacteroidia; order Bacteroidales; family P3; genus Scybalousia_A. The sequence goes on from ONOZ01000185.1 coordinate 8,870, forward strand.
ATTGTAAGTAAGGAATATTTTGTTTTACTGCATACTGAATACAACGATTCAAATTTACTGTCAAAACACTCTTAGAGCCTGTTGATACTCCTCCTGCTCCCAATGTATAAGAAAAGCCATTGTCCTGTATTTCATTTCTCAAACGGCAACAAGACGAAAGTGAATCTGCATTATCTGAAACGTAGGTAAAGAACGAATGACCTTCGGCATACATCTCTGCAGTAAAGTCTGCCATATCTTTATCTTTGAAGTCCTCCCCGTCAGATAACAATGCCATAGTTTCAACAGGGAAAGTAAGAACTGTACGTGTCCTTTCCTTATTGAACCATTTCATAAAACGCTTTTGTAACCAACAAAGAGACTCCCAATGTGGCTTACTACCGTCAGGGAAGAAGAATTCCCCAAAAAGACTTTCAAAATAATATTTGTCATAATAAGCAACATTCCAAAATACTGCTTGGAAATTTCTTGCTCCCGTCGGCTGATTGATACTATATACTATCTGCTCAAAACAATCGCAAATGACTTTGTCCAAGGAACGTTGTTTAAGAGACATATCTACTACTTTATCAGGATATAAATAGTAATCCTCTCCATATTCTTTTTGTATGAAATAATTCATATACATAAGAAATTCAGGCGTTGCACAAGCACCACTCAACATAGAGGAAACCATAAACACCATATTGATAAAACCGCCACAAAAAGATTTTAGATTTGTAGGGGCTTTGGAATTACCACCAATAGACGCAGTTCCATTCAATAGCCAAGGATACATAGTAATTGAAGCACAATAGTTAGCCAAAGACGTTTCGTCATTTTTATATATAAAATGATTCTCTAAAAGATGCAAATAACGGTCCGAAAAATCCTTTCCATACATCTCCTTCAAGCGGTCAGTAAGGATCCTACGATTCAGACGAATGAAATTTTGTTTTGGCAACTCTCCAATAAGTGTTGCAATGTTCTTTGACTCAACATTTGCATTTGCATCAAATTTAGAACCGGTCGCTGCATTTTCTGCTGCACAATAATTCAGCAAAAATTTAACTTTGTTACTCGTTTCTCTATCTTCTTGATGCTTCTGACGATAAAGCATATAGGATTTAGCCACTGCATAGTATTTTTCTGCCATTAATGCAATTTCCACCTGATTTTGAATATCTTCAACGGTCATAGCGTCTTTTACATTGACACGCGAAAGAATTTCTGTCAAGTCGTTCTCAGTTGCATACCCACCCACTGAAAGGAATGCCTTCCGAATAGCATTTTTGATTTTATCTATGGAAAATACTTCTTGTTTTCCGTCTCTTTTTACTATGTGTACTACAGTGTTCATATCCAGATGTTTCTATTTTTTTATCGTTATTTAATTTATTGGTTTATCTTTAAATTTTCCGTTTAGCAAAAGTACATCTAATTTTCGATGTGGGTCCATTTTGTCTGACAATTTTATAAACAATTTTTGTTAATAACCTATAATCATACTAATTTTCAAAAGTTTATTACTCATAAACTCTTCATTTTTTTCTTGTGATTACAAATTTATTCACTCTGATTAAAAAATTATTCTCTGATAATAAAAAAATATTCTCCGAAAAGAAATTATAGTGATTTGTTGTCCTTCTATGATTACATCTATTTCATTCTATATTAAGTAGTTATCGTCATTTAAAAAGTAATAACTATCATAACATTCTAATTCTGACTCTATTCTTTCAAAAGAACCACTTTGCAAAGTTACAAAAATTTTTCATTTATATCCTAAAAAATCTATAAAAATATTATCTTTGCATTCTAAACCTATATATAATATGGATATTTTTAATAAAACTTCACTTCTATTCGTATGTTTAGGCAATATCTGTCGTTCCCCTGCCGCCGAAGGTATATTAAAGAGTATGGCAAAGGAAAAAGGTATAGACAATAACCTATTTATTGATTCCGCAGGCATTGGTGGTTGGCATGTTGGGCAACTTCCTGATAGAAGAATGCGGGAGTGTGGCTATAAAAATGGATACGATTTCTCTTCCAAAGCACGACAATTTAACAAAATGGATTTTGAGCGTTTTGATTATATAATTGTAATGGACGAAGATAATTATAGAGATATAAAAATGAAATGCCCAAATGGTGAATATATGAAAAAAGTCCATAGAATTAACGAGTACTTTACTAAATATAAAGGAGAGATGTCCGTTCCCGACCCCTATTATGGTGATATGGCAGATTTCCAGTTTGCAGTGGAGTTATTGGAAGACGCTTGCCAAACCCTTTTAACTAAACTATCACTTTAGAATATAAAAAATTCAATCTTATCTAATAGTAGTCTATTATTGATTATAAGTCAAGGTTTTAGCTATGATAAACCAATATTAATGTCTTTTTCTACTTGGTCTTACCATTGTATTGCATCTATTCTATTTTGTATCAAATAGTAATTGCATTTTGAGAAATGATGATTGCCAAAAAATCCACGATAAGCACTTAGTGGTGAAGGGTGTGCCGAAGTTAATACCAAATGTTTTTCCATATTTATCAAATTTGCTTTTTTAATTGCATAACTTCCCCACAGCAAAAACACTAAATGTTCTTTTTTATCACTAAGTAACCTAATTACATTATCTGTAAATTCTTCCCAACCTCTGCCTTGGTGTGATGCTGCCTTATGTGCTTCAACAGTGAGCGTTGCATTCAAAAGTAAGACACCTTGCTCTGCCCAACGAGTCAAATCTCCACTTTGTGGTATCTCTATTTTCAAATCCGAATTGATTTCTTTGTAAATGTTTACTAACGATGGCGGAATTTTTATGTCAGCAGGCACTGAAAAACATAGACCTTGAGCTTGCCCCGGCTCATGATAAGGGTCTTGTCCTATTATTACAACTTTTACTTTATCAAAAGGACACAAATCAAAGGCTTTAAAAATATTTCTTGCCTTTGGATATATGACTTTCGTTGCATATTCTTGCTTTATAAACGTGACCAAATTTGCAAAGTACTGTTTATCAAATTCTGATTGCAATACTGCTTTCCAAGATTCCTCTATTCTAACTTGCATAAACTCTATTTTTTCCCAATTTGTTCCTTATAAGAACGGATTATTGAATTAAGCATTTTTTCTGTCCTCGCGGCACCCTCACCAAGGACGAACCCAATCTGTTGAACGTCTAATAGATTGGATTTAATTACCTCATTTAGTCTATTTATTATCTCTTCTGGACGATCCTCTCCACTAAATAGATTACGAATAATGATACCAATAGATTTTTTGGGTACAAGATTAAAAATACTTACATTTATAAATTTATCCTCATTCAACGGAACGTCCTTGTTTATGATTTCCTCACTATTTTTCAGCACATACTCCACTTGAGAATAGATATTTTCGGGCAGAAGTGTCTTTATGTTGGCTCCTTTCAATCCTGGAATGATTTCGTTTATTTCTTTGGCGTCCTCTCCTAATATATCTATAAAAGCGGCATTGGATTGGATAATTTTTAAATTGTTATCTACTATTGCAACAGCAGGATAAAGATGATTCAGCATAGAGGAAATTGTTTGTCTGCTCTCATTATCAGATTGTCTTACGTTTGCCAAATCCTCTAAAGTGTTTTCATGTTGATTTCTTAGAGCAACAAGATTTTCTGTCGTGATTTTTAGCTGATTAGAGTAGTTTTTATTATCTTGTTTTGCATGAATAAAACACATTTTCTCTGTCGCAACTCCCTGAGCAATAGCTATAGCGAGTTCTGTACAAGTATCATAACCACAGGATTTACAATTTGTCGCACGAGAAGAACCTTCTTTACCCAAAAGCATAAATGCCTCTTCAATTTTATCATTAGTCGGGGTAGCCAGTCGCTTAGAATTTGGTTCATAAATATGAATCACCTCGCTTTGATTACTCCACAAGTCAATATCCTGTTGCCATTGTTTGACATCTATACCGCTGGCACGTTTTTTAGCATATTCTCTTGTAAAGGCATTGCGGATAAATTTATCTCCTTTACTACAACCTGTTGCCATAAAACATCCTTCGCAAAAATACACATTCAAATTAGAATTTAATATACGCGAATCTTTTGCAAATTGAGAAATTATGTCTATTGAGTCGTATTTCCCCTCTGCTGTTATGAAATTTCCATTCATTATATCCGTATTTTCCCCACATGCTTCTATGAACCCTCTTGGAATTGGGTACAAAGAACCGCTGTTTCCCATAGGAGCATCAAAATCGGAGAACTCTATATTATCTTCTTTTATATTATGCGAGGCAAACATTTTCCTTAATTCCTTAAAAGACAAAAATGCATCAACATGAATTAAACCTCTATAACTGTCGTTTATCTTTTTTGCTCCTAAACAAGGAGTAATATTTACTATTTTAAGATTCTCACCATATTTTTTTCTAACTATATAGGCCATCGTAGCAAAAGGAGTAATCAATGGGGTTAAATTACCAGAAAGTTCAGGTTGAAACTGCTGAGTATAAAGTGTAGATACTGGACAATGAGAGGTAATGAATCGTTTTCCTTCGTATGAAGATAATATATTTCGTTGTTTGCGGGCAATAACATCTACTCCAAAAGAAACTTCACATACATATTTAAACCCTAATGCTCGCAACATATTTACAAATTTCCTATAATCCGAAATATCTTTAAATTCGCCGGCAATAGAAGGATCGCAAATGGCAACAACTTGCTCAGAATGTAACATATTCTCAATCTGTTCTATTTCTGATACAGGAGTTATTGCTCCATATGAACAAGCATTGATACATTCTCCGCATCCTATACAACGCTCCGTATCAATTGTTGGAATAGCATTATCTTTAGTCAAACAGACTGCTTTAACCGGGCAAGCTTTCACACATGAATAGCACGCCGTACATTTAATTTCTTCCAATTGCAGTAGTTCTGTCATAATTGTTCCTTATCTTAACATAGTATATTGCTTGCAAAGTTACTAAAAATCTTACAAAACAAAAATAATATTCTAAAAAAAGTTACCACTGCCATCCTTGAAACACAAATTATATATATCAGATATAATTGTAGATAACCTCTATTATACTAAAAAAGTGAATACTATGTAACAAAATATTTTTAAAATTCAATTTTTATTCGTAACTTTGCACTCGCATTAGGATAGAATAATTTATTGCCCGTCTAGTGTTGCTATATATGTATAAAAAGTATTGTTTAATATGCATCGCCTTTGTTTTTTTGAGTTTGAGTTTAATTAAAGCCCAAACGGATTCTTTGCAAACTGTACATCCAGAAAATACAAACAAAAAAACTGTTGGTCTTGTATTAAGTGGAGGCGGAGCAAAGGGATTAGCACACATTGGAGTATTAAAAGCATTGGAAGAAAATGGTATAAAAGTTGATTATGTAGCAGGAACTTCTATGGGTGCAATTATTGGAGGGCTGTACGTAAGTGGTTATTCGCCACAAGAGATTGAACAAATTTTCTATTCCGAAGAATTGAACGAATGGCTGAATACAAAAGTTGATAACAAATATCAATATTATTACAGATTACCAGATAATGAACCTACCATGTTTGGTATTGGTCTTGATGTCAAGAATAAATTTAAAGCAGACATTCCTTTGAGTCTTATAAATCCTATTCTAATGGATTTTGCTTTTATGCAATTTTTTGCATCTGCCGATGAGATTTGTGGTGGCAATTATAATAATCTTATGATGCCTTTCTTTTGCATTGCTTCTGATATTGGGAAAAAACAACAGTCTATCCAACAAAGCGGGGTGTTACATAAAAGTATTAGAGCTTCAATGACTTTTCCATTTTTCTTTGCTCCCATAAATATAGACGGAAGTTTGATGTGCGATGGTGGAATATATAATAATTTTCCGTCTGTTGAAATGGAAAAATTCTACTCTCCCGACTATGTCATTGGTGTTAAAGTAGTTGATAACTTCGACACTCCTAACGATGAAGATATTGTCCTATATATAGAGAATATGGTTGCCTTAGATTCTAAATATGATATTCCAACTAAGGAGCATATAATGATAGAACCTGATATGAAATTTATCTCCATTATGGATTTCTCTTCAAAAGAAGAATGTATAAACAAAGGTTATCAAACTACAATAGACAAAATAGACAAAATTATATCATCTATTAAAGATACAGTAAGCAAAAGTTATTTTGATAAAATAAGAAACGATTTTAATGCAAAAAAGAAACCTTTGATTATCAGTAATATTCTTGTCCATGGAGTCAATTCTCATACAAAAACATATATAGAACGCTTGATGACAACCAAAATTCGTAAAGATACCATACATATTGACGACTTAAAAACAAATTATATGACCGTTGCATCAATACCAAATATAAAAAGTATCGAGCCACATATATATTACGACAATTTTCTTAAAAACTATACATTAGATTTGAACGTTAAGACAAAAAACACATTGGTTGCCAAAATCGGTGGTGTTCTTTCAACTGACCCTATAAGTAATATGTTTATAGGTACAGAATATAATTTTTTACAACGTTACGCTTACAAAATAAGAACAAACGGCTACTTTGGACGTTATTATTCTGCCATTAATTCCTCCTTCCTTATGGATTTCCCCAACAAAATGTCCCCCTTTCATGCGGAAATCCAAGTCAATTTAAATCGTTGGAACTACTTTCGCAATCGTAGTGGATTGTTCGAATATTCTGCAACAAATTATATTGTACAACGAGAAAGCAATGTTCAATTGAAAATAGGTATGCCCGTAACAAAAAAAAGCAAATTAGAAATAAAAAC
>ONOZ01000033.1 GCA_900319595.1 uncultured Bacteroidales bacterium
ATGATGATTGGAATACTGGAATTGGTTGTTGGAATGCAGTAATTAGTGGTTGGAATACAGAAATACATAATTTGATTGCTGGAAAAATGAATGTGAATGCTCAAAAAAAAAATATAAATACTTTGTTCGATAGAATCGCTTACAGATATGATTTTATCAATCACGCACTTACGCTTAATATTGACAGATATTGGCGCAAGAAAACCATACAAAAAATTGATGGTGTCTCGCAAAACCTACTCGATGTCGCTACCGGTACCGCTGACCTCTCTATCGAAATTATTAAACAAAGAAAAGCACAAAATATTGTCGCTATTGACGTGAGTAATAACATGATTCAAATCGCTAAAAACAAACTTCGCAAATTTATTGTCGCAAATCAACCAAATTATAACTCTATTAAATGCAATTTTATCTGTGCCGACGTACATAATCTCCCATTTCACGACAACCAATTCTCAACCGTAACCTGCAGTTTCGGAACTCGTAACTTCGAAAACTTACAACAGGGTATCAATGAGATATATCGCGTCACTAATCACTCTGGTCAAGTCATTATCCTCGAATTTGCGTACCCTAAAAATAGATTGTTTCGACTTATTTACAGTATTTATTTTACCCATATCTTACCTCTGGTCGGTAAAATCTTATCGCACGACAATAATGCTTATAAATACTTGATTAAAAGCATAAAAGAATTCCCTAAAGACTCTGATTTCTTGACTTATCTCTCTAACGCGGGCTTTAAAGACACACATTACGAGCATCTTTCCTGTGGAATCGTAGCTATTTACACTGCAAAAAAAATTTAAGTGTGAAAATATTGAATTATCTTCACACTTCTATGCTTTCTTTTCTGTAAAACGTAATCTGGTTTGTGTATTAACGGATTCCTTCTCTGGTTTCAATCTTGCCAATCATGTTATTATCTTCGTGATGTACCAAAAAGACAATATATTTATCGTGAGTAAGGAACAAAGTTCTGAAAAACGGCATCTCTTTACTGTCACGCTTGCTTTTAAATGACTGTAACCAGTTATAACTTCCGTCAGAAAATACCTGAACAAAGGAAACTTGAGTACGAAGTTTGTCACTGTCGTATTGTTTTGTAGGAGTAAATTTGCCGTCTTTGAAATTGGCTATATGGTCATTGAACATAATGTACATTCCATAACGATCACGTGTCAATTGATAGCCATTATAATCGTTACTTCCGTTATACTCTTTTTGACGTTTAGCAATAAATCCATTTCCTGTGATAAGACCCGAAGAATTTATGTTTGTAATCACTAAATCCCTGTAAAACATAGCATTTTCTCCCGTAGGCTTCTCCCCTTTTCGCCTTGCAGGTTGTATTTTTGACTGATAACGTTGCTCTCCTATCATAATAACATTGCCACCAATCATAGGAACCAAATAATCTATATACGTAGTAAATTGTGATGGGATAACCATGCCATTACTTGCCACCGTAGGACGCACAGCTTTCTTATCTTTTGGATTAGGTTTGAAAGGAGCAACCATATTGTCGCTTTCGTATTCTTTAAACTCTACCTGAGAAAAATTCTTTTGGTAATGGCGGCGTTTATCAAAGGTATAAGCAAACGAACCAGCAGAAAGATAAGGTTTTTCATTGCTTGTGCCATAATAACCTGCTAAAACATAATCTCCTTCCAAGTTAAAACAGCATTTCATATCGGTAACCCACGCTTTTTCTAATTGCAGAGTGTAACCTTTATTGATATATGGCTCTATATGTATCAAAAACGCTTTGTCATCTGCATGATTGACTTTCTTTCCTTCCACATAACCATTGATTGCAAGCAAAGCACGTTTGCCATCATTGGAAACAGCAACATCTGCAACCTTATACTTTTGCATCTGTATGTTTTTAAGTGCATAACTCTTGTCCCAAAGCATATTTAACTTATCGTCATAGATACGAATTGAAGCATTACGCCCTTCTTGTCCATTTTCAAACAAGCAAAATGCCATCTTCGTTTTGTTTTCCGAGAATTTGAATAAATAAGGTGCTTGATTGCTATCTGCAAAATAGTTATAGGTGATGAATTTCTTCGGTTCATCTATCAAACGCATATCTCTAAGGTGCAGAAATTCGTAATAAAGAGTTTGCTTTCCTGTCTTAGGCTCTGCTTTCTTTTTGGCATTAGTGCCTTTTGTTGCTTGAGGCTTATCTTCCTTAGTTTTTGAAAGAATAAATCCCACTAGTTCGTTACTCCTCCACGTTTGCTCAATTTTAAACTTATTGCTACCAAAGTTTATGCGGGCAACCTTTTCAATGTTTCCATTTTTATCAGTACGAGCTAAGTAGTAGCGGTATTCAAATTCACCTTCGCCGATATATTCGTCTAAACTATAATAAAAATAGTAACTACCCATATCTTCGGCAAGGAATTGTGCATCTTTGCAATTATCTTTTATCTCATGGAAACGCTCTCCCCATTTGATTTCCATCTGTGCGTTTAAAGTTACTACACCCAAAACAGCAATTATTGTAAAAAATATCTTTCTCATATTACATTTGATTCAAAAAGTGTTGCAAAGATAAAAAATATTTTTGAACTAGCAAACATTATTATTCAAAAACCCCGAAAAACTAATAAATACAGTATTTTACTTTATAAAATAAACCATAGTAGATACCACTCTAATTTTTACTTTCAACGGGTCGTCTGTCGGAATTATCTCAAACTGTCCTTGATAAGCAGATTTAATACCTCTTATTTTTGCTTTGGACGACTGAGCAAATTCATCTGCAGCTTTTTTTGCGTTGGTGATACTCTCTTTTATCATATCAGGCTTAATATCATTGAGTTTCGTAAAATTGTATGTGTTGCCACTATTGTCGTAATAGTAATCATCTGCTTTAATTAGGTTTATACCTTCTTTGAACAAGTCAAACTGATTCATTTCTATATCTCTAACAATCTGAACCTTGTTGCTAATTAGAGTAATCTTTACAGTTGCATAATATCGATAGGTAACATTCATTTCGCTACCATATTCCTGATTTTTTTTATCTTTAATACTTGGAACATTTATAGAAATTTCTTTATCTGTTAGCCCCTTTGATATAGCAAAATCTTTAATCTTTTTATTATTTTGCTCTATTGTAGCAAGCACTTCGCTCATCTCATTACTACCCACTGCATAACGTATAGTAAGATTAGCATTATCAACATCAACTATCCGTTCCGAAAGTCCTCTAACAGTAACCA
>ONOZ01000197.1 GCA_900319595.1 uncultured Bacteroidales bacterium
TAACGACAAGTTAAACAATATATTTTCTACTTCCGATTTGGTGAAATTTGCAAAATATCTACCTGACACTAAGACTAACCTAACCATCTTGCAAGACAGCGAAGACTTTATCAAGCAATATAAACATATCATCATAGAAGAAAATACTAATGTAGCAAAAGATAATCAAAATTTTTCGTTAGATGGAAAGGAGGTAGCCGATGAATAGCATATCTTTTTCATATCCTATTTTCTTATGGGCGTTGATTGTTGTAATTCCCTTAATGATATTCTTGTTAAGAAAGGATAAAAACAAATTTGCATCCATTAAATATTCTAATCTACAGCAACTAAAAACATCATCATCAACTTGGAGAGTAAGGCTAAGAAACATACCGGATTATTTACGAATCCTTGTCGTTGTATTGCTATTGGTAGCAGCAGCAAGACCACATTTTTCACTATCCAAAGATGATAAAAGCATCGAGGGTATAGATATTATTATGGCGTTAGATGTTTCTCCGTCAATGTTAGCAGAGGATTTCAAGCCTAATCGTTTGGAGAGTGCAAAGAAAGTTGCTGCTGAGTTTATCAGCAATCGTAAGAATGATGAGATAGGATTGGTTGTTTTTTCAGGTGAAGCCTTTACTCAGTGTCCGCCAACTATAGACCACAATGTACTTTTGGAGTTATTGAGACAAACAAAGAGCGGTGATTTGCAAGACGGTACTGCGATAGGTGATGGACTTACCACTGCAATCAATAGAATAAAGGATTCAAAAGCAAAAAGTAAAGTAATAATATTGATAACTGATGGAGATAACAACGCAGGACAAATTGACCCTTTGCAAGCAGCTTCCATCGCTAAGGAATATAAAATTAGAGTCTATACTATTGGGGTTGGCAAGATAGGGCAAGCACCTTTTCCTATACAAACTCCTTTTGGCAAACAATATCAGCAAATGGACGTTAAGATAGATGAAGGACTTTTAACCTCAATTGCTAATACTACGGGAGCAAAATATTTCCGTTCTACTAAAAATGAAAGTTTGCAAGAAATATTTAAGGAAATTGACTCTATGGAAAAATCCATTATCAACTTATCTGTCTATAACGAAAAGAAAGATGTAGGGCATAGGTTTGCATTTGTAGGACTTGTTTTACTACTATTGGAAACTATTTTGAGATATACAGTTTTGAAACGCAACTATTAGTAAGAATCGCACGGGTATATAACTAAACTGTCTCAATGCAAGAAAATGTATAAAAAGAAAATATTGAAAAGTAGAGAATTGAAAAATAGATAATTGAAAATGTTTAGATTTGAATTTCCTAATATATTATGGTTATTGCTGTTCGTTCCGCTGATTACAACGTATTTTATCTTATGGCAACGAAAAAAGAGAAAGAATCTTAACAAAGCAATAGAGAATCATCTACACAACAACATATTACCTCAACTATCGTTTGGTAAGCAGAGATTCAAATTTATATTGCTGATGATTGCTTTTGCGTTTGTAGTGTTGGCTACTGCTAATCCTCAGAAAGCCTCAACTATTGGCAATAAGGAAAGGAAAGCTTCAGATATTATGATTTGCTTAGATGTAAGCAATTCAATGCTTGCTGAGGACCTTTCTCCAAACCGTTTAGAGAGAGCAAAATTAGCAATAAACCAACTGATAACTCAATTAGATGGTGATAGATTAGGTATAGTCGTTTTCGCAGGTTCTTCTTTTAATTTCTTGCCTTTAACTTCTGACTACTCAACTGCTAAGATGTTTTGTGACATTATTGATACTAAATTGATAGATAATCAAGGTACAGACATCTATTCGGCATTGCAGACAGCAGTCAAAGGTTTTGGCGAAAAGAAAGTAAAAAAACGTTCAAGAACCATTATTTTGATTTCGGACGGAGAGGACTTAGAAAAAGTGAGTGAGGATTTGGCGTCTGAAATTGCAAAAGAGGATATAATAATCAATTGTATTGGTATCGGTTCTACACAAGGCACAAAGATACCTGTTAAAGAGAACGGAGTAGAGACATTCAAAAAAGATAGAGATGGCAATATAGTTATCACCAAATTAGACGAAACTACATTAAAAAGTATTGCTACTAAAACAGATGGTAAATATATCCGTGCAACTAACTCAACGCTTGGCTTAGATGCAATATTGAAGTCAATAGATTCGTTGGATAAGAACACAACGCAGGGCATCAATTTTAAGGATTACGAGACTATGTTTTATATTCCTGCCTTGATTGCTTTGTTGCTATTATTGATAGATTCAACAATATTTAACGCTAAAAACAAGTTTATAAACCGCAAATTCTTTTTTGGTAAAGAATAAGAAAAAATTATGTTATAAATTATGGGGAATAATAGCAAAATAGAAAAAAGCGACATTAATAAGATAAAAAGAGTGATTAGTGAAATAAAATGCGAGA
>ONOZ01000059.1 GCA_900319595.1 uncultured Bacteroidales bacterium
ACCAGTTTGCCAAATAAGTTGAATCTCATTGTCTATAAAATATTGCAAAGAATACTCAATACTTTGATTTATCGTCCTTGCTCCCAAACTTCCCCCCGTAACCAAAACTGTTTTCTTTGTAGGATTCAGGTTAAACTCCTCGAAGGCTTGCTTTCTTAATTCATCTGTATTTTCTGCTATCTGAGCAATATTCTTTCTTACAGGATTTCCGGTAAATACTATCTTATTTTTAGGAAAATACTTCTCCATATTGTCGTATGCAACACAAATTTTAGTTGCCCTCTTTGATAACATCTGATTACTCTTGCCCGCCAAAGAGTTCTGCTCTTGTAAAAGCGTAGGTATGGAAAGTTTTTGTGCTTGCTTCAATGTAGCCCATGAAGCATAGCCTCCGACACCAATAACTATGTCTGCAGCAAAGTCTTTTATGATTTTTCTTGCCTTTAAAGAAGATGCCAACATCTTAAAAGGTAATGAAAAATTCTTCCAAAGTTGTTTGCGTTGGAATCCTGCTATATTCAATCCAACAATTTTATATCCTGCCTGAGGTATCTTTTGCATTTCCATTCTACCTTCCGCTCCGACAAACAATATTTCACTGTCTTTTTCGTGTAGTTTAATTACATTTGCAATTGCTACCGCAGGAAAAATATGACCTCCTGTTCCTCCTCCGCTTATAATTACTCGCATTTTACTATAATTACATTTTATATTCCTTATTTATTTTCTTTCAAAACTAACAAAATCTCAAAAAATTTTAATTACAATTATAATTTTTTTAATCACAAATAAAAATTTTTTCTTTTCACATAATATTTTTTTAATCACTCTGATTAGTATCTTCCTCAGTATCAGTGGTTATTTCTTGTGTTTTTTGTAAGGAATTTTGCGTTATTTCTTCTTTAAGTACGGCATCGTTTTGTATTTTTTCCATCTTTTTGGAAATATTAAGTATCAACCCCAAAAAAATACTTGCAAAAACAAAAGAAGTACCTCCATAAGAAATGAACGGTAGCGTCTGTCCCGTTACAGGAATAAGTCCAACTGCTACACTCATATTTATAAGTGCCTGTAACGTAATCACTATTCCTAATCCTAAACACGCCATCGCTCCAAAATATCCATCAATATTGCGGGCTATTCTAAACATTCTATACAATAATATTATATATAATAAAATTATAAATCCACCTAACCACATTCCTCCTTCTTCTAAAATTATAGAAAAAATAAAATCATTATGTCCTTCTTTCAAAAACCAAGATTGCGTACTGTGTCCTATACCTACACCAAGCAACCCACCAGTAGCAACTGCTATAAGAGCCTGATTTGGTTGGGTAATCTGTGTATAATCCGTATTGGCTTTTCCTGTAATTCTGCCTGCGGCGGTTCCAATTCTACCAATCTTTTCTACAAATTCGGGAGCATAGTATGCTATCAATAATAAAATTCCTATAATACTCCCTAATATCAAAATGGTCAGGTACAAATACTTTTTGTTCACTCCCCCTATTCTCATTAATAGAAAAGATGTAACAAAAATAAGTAAAGATGTCGAAAAATTAGACCAAAAGACTATTCCACAGACAATTCCTAATGGAATCATACACGACCAAAAAACATCCTTTGTTGTGATTTGTGCTTGTTTGGACGCCATAATGGAGCAAAGATAAAAAATAATTATATATTTTGCAATTTCTGACGGCTGGAATTGTAATTTATAAAAACCAAAATCAAGTCTAATCCAACGAGCAGTAGATAAGCCCTCATTAGAAAAATGAGCCACGATATATGGAACACAAGTTAAGACAATAGAAATTATCAATAATACCTTTAACCACATTGTTATCTTCCTATAATCTATTTTATGCATTATAAAACAGCAAGCAAAACCTATAAACAGCCATAGACAATGAAAACCAAGTGTAGGAACAAAACTCGCTCCTCCAACCTTTCTCCCCATCGAAGCAAATACCTCAACAATGCTTATAAAGATAAAAAGAATATAAACAATCCAAATTATCTTATCTCCCCCCAATATTTTATTCTTAGCAACTGTCATTTTTTGATTACAAAAATATAAATTTTATTACATTGCAAATATTTTACTTGCAAATATCTTTGAACATCCTTCGTTTGTTGCTTTTTCCTTATCAAATGATGTGAAAACGACACAATCATCTGAAGTCGCTATTTGAGATGCCATGAAAATGTTTTCCTCAATACTATCTTTATTAGAATCTACTAAAAAAATTTGTTTTATTTTTCCATCAAGATTTTTAGAAATACTACTAATATCTCCATCTGTTATTTCTCCTTTATTAAGTATCCAAACAATATTCTTAGGACTTTTTGAAAACAATAGCCATGCCGAATTTATATTCTTTACATTCGTTGCATCTATATATTCTACCCCAGAAACAATCCCTATGCTATGATAAACATTATCTGTATTTTGTTTCAAAAAACCTCTCATAAGCACTTCGTTTCGCATTTTGCGAATATTACTATACGTCCGTTCAGATCTTAGAGTATGCCTTCCAGCCTTTGTTTCTAACGCCAATTCTTCTATTGTCATAATTATTAAATTTTTTATCTTAATTTCAAGGTTATTATTGTTACTACTGCCAAAATTATACTTATCAAAAAGAAACGTTGCACTATCTTACTTTCGTGCCATCCTTTCTTTTGGAAATGATGATGTATAGGGGTCATAAGAAATATTCGCCTACCTTCTCCATATTTCTTTTTAGTATACTTGAAATATGATACTTGCATCATCACTGTTACGCTCTCAACTAAGAATACTCCGCAAAGTATAACCAAAAGCCATTCTTTTCTTATCAAAATTGCCAATACTGCTATAATACCTCCTATTGTCAAAGAGCCAGTATCTCCCATGAATACCTGGGCAGGATAAGTGTTGTACCAAAGAAATCCTGCCGTTGCTCCAACAAATGCTGCTATAAATATGGTTAATTCGCCAATATTGGGGATATACATTATGTTTAAGTAATTTGCAAAGATTATATTACCACTTATCCAAGCCAATATTCCCAAAGTAGAACCAATTATCGCAGATGTACCTGTTGCCAACCCGTCAATGCCGTCTGTTAAATTAGCACCATTGCTTACGGCTGTGATAATAAGTATTACTATTGGAATAAAAATCAACCAAGCAAAATCTTTGTAATTTTTAGTAAAAGGTTTAAGAATTTTACTATAATCAAACTCATGTCCTTTTATAAAAGGAATTGTCGTTTTAGTGCTTTGAATACTTTCTTTTGAAAATTGCTGTTTGGCTTTTTCATAAGTACTTTCAATTTGCAGATTGTGAGTGCGTGAATACTGTTCAATATCTTGCTTTTCTTTTATAACAATATCATTAGAGAAGAACATCATACTTCCAACAATGATTCCAAGACTAATTTGTCCTAAAATCTTACCCCAACCGCTCATTCCTTCTTTATGTTTCTTGAAAACTTTGATGTAATCGTCTCTAAAGCCAAGAAAACCGAGCCAAACGGTCGTGATAATCATTATCACTATATATATATTATCTAATTTACAGAACAATAATACTGGAACTAAAATACCTAACAGTATTATCAATCCACCCATTGTAGGAGTACCTTCTTTTTCTTTTTGTCCTGCTAATCCCAAATCTCTAACCGTTTCTCCTATTTGTTGTCTTTTTAAAACGTTTATTAACTTCCCTCCAAAAACAATAGTTATTAACAACGACAATATAGCAGAGGCGGCAGCACGAAATGAAATGTATTGAAACACTCCCGCTCCTGGAAAATCAAATACTTTATCTAACCAATTAAATAAATAGTATAACATATATTTTCTTAATATTTAATAATTAATAAAACTTTTATCCTATTTGTTACATAACATCAATTCTTCTTTATCATCAAAATGGTATTTAATCCCTTTTATCTCTTGATAATTTTCATGTCCTTTACCAGCAATAAGTATTATATCATCTTTTTTTGCTAACGCTATTGCCACCTTTATGGCCTCTTTTCTATCGGTTATTGAAAAAGTATGCTTGTTTTCTGTCTTTGTCATATTTTCAAGTCCTTTTTCCATATCCTTTATTATATCTTCCGGATTTTCATCACGTGGATTATCACTTGTAAGTATCAAAATAT
>ONOZ01000021.1 GCA_900319595.1 uncultured Bacteroidales bacterium
GTACGTTGTGCTTTTAAATTTGCACAATAATCTTCTGCACCTAAAGCAATTCCCATCATTCTCTTAGATGCGGTGGCTATTGCGTAAGCATTTATTATTCCTTTCGTACTTTCAATTGCTGCCATAATTTGAGTTCTGCCCAAGCAGCCTAATTCTTTTTCAACTTTTTCTATTTCGGTCTCCAATTCCTGTACTTCTTCTGCTGTTTCGGTTTTTGGCATACGAATAACATCTACACCCGCTTTTACCACAGCCTCCACATCTTTTTTGCCGTAAGGAGTTGAAAGCGGATTGACTCTTACAACCATTTCTGTATTGCCATAGTCAATAGTTTTCAATGCATTATGTACTAATAAACGTGCAGCGTCTTTTTCAGCCATCGTTACTGAATCTTCCAAATCTAACATTATTGAGTCAGGTGAGTAAATCATTGCATCTGACATCATTGCGGGGTTATTTCCCGGTACGAACATCATTGTTCTTCTTAATCTCTGCATTTCTTTCTAAGTTTTTTCACATTTCCAACTAATCTTTCCAAACGTCTTTTCCTGTTGCTCTAACGGCAGCTGCAGTAACTCTTGCTCTGATTGTGCAGTCCAAAGCCCCTTTGTCCGTTGCTTTAACTATTGCGTTATCAATACCAAAGCCATTTAATGTTTCGGTTATTACTTTTTTGATTTGATTACCGAATTGATATTTTACGGTAGAATCTAAATCAATCTCTACTCCAGCATTATTATTTGGAGCGATTTGAATGAAAATATCGCCTGATTCCAAAGTTCCAGCGAATGCTTCTTTTAATTCCATTGTGTATTATTATTTTATGTTATTTATTTTTTTATATCTCTCCATGTATTGTCTAAACATCATTGATTTACAAGATTATATTCAAAGTGTATAAACTCTATTGTATTATCTGTGTTTTTTATTGTAAAAATTTTTTCTGCAATTTCTTTCCAGTTATTTGGTTTTGAGGTGATACATCCCATATCTGTCAAAAAATCTTTCAGAACAGCGAGATTATTTTGCCAATTTATGTTTTCAGTTAAATAAGGCCTCTGATTACCACAGACAAAATATCTTAGAGATGAAAATGTGGTGTAATCATCAGAATAGCAGCCTATTTGTAAATATTTATTATAAACTTTAATGAATTCTTCATTAGAGATACTGGAGTGAAATGAATAGTCTTGATGAGGATTATAGAAATTTACTTGCTTGTCGTTATATTGAAGTTTTTGTAATGTACGTTTAATATTCTGTAATGTACCAATACAGTTATCAATACATTGGTAGATAATTTGTTCATTAGTTTGGCTACAAAAACCATTTTGATAATTTAAAACCTGCAAAGTATTGATGCAATCCTCAATCATATCAACAGAAATATTTTGTGTTATATGTCTAGTTTGTGAAGAATTGTGCTTGGAATAAGTCACAATCATCATTTCTCTTTTCCAATGAT
The DNA here is from genome assembly GCA_900319595.1 of uncultured Bacteroidales bacterium. Lineage (GTDB taxonomy): Bacteria > Bacteroidota > Bacteroidia > Bacteroidales > P3 > Scybalousia_A. The sequence goes on from ONOZ01000021.1 coordinate 1,466, forward strand.
ACAAATTTGTTCGAAAAGCATCTGCAAAATCTATCAATTGCTTTGTTGTATAAGAGTCCCTGCTGGAATTAAATGTCTTAAAAAATTTGACAGCCATTATAAAATTGTCGTACGTCATTGCAATATCCAATTTTTAGTGTTAATCCCTTATTTATAATCCCTTGTGCGAATACATATATCGCTTTATGCTTCTCTTAGGTGTCTTTTCAAACTCTTCTGCTTGGTTAAAAATCTGGGCAATCTGCTCGTATGCTGGTAGTTCAGCGTTAGTGTCCTTACGAATCTGTTCTAAAATCACATTATAACTATCTCTGCCAACACCATCTCTATCTAATTTGTCGTAGTCTAAATTAACCAAGGCTGTAATCTTACCTTCCTTTTCTATAACTAATGCTTCATTAACATATTCCATACTATTAAGTTTGTCTTCTAACTCTTCGGGGTAAATATTTTGTCCATTGGACGATAGAATCATATTCTTCTTTCTACCTTTGATGAAAACATATCCGTCTTTATCCATTATGCCCAAATCTCCCGTGTGTAGCCACCCATCTTGTAATACTTTATGAGTCTCCTCTTCATTTTTATAATAGCCAAGCATGACATTGACACCGCGAGTTAATATCTCACCTGGTATTTTAGTAGGGTCGGGCGAGTCAATTTTTACTTCCATCTCATCAACAGCTTTGCCACACGAACCTACTTTAGTTTCTTTCCAATCGGCATAGCAGATAATTGGAGCACATTCGGTCATACCATAGCCAATAGTGTAACGAAATCCTATTTTTTTTAAAAACGCCTCAACCTCTTGATTCATAGCTGCTCCGCCAATGATAACCTCGTAAAAATTCTCGCCAAAAGCCGTATGTAATTCCCTTTGAATACGTGTAAGCAACATTTTATCTATAGAAGGTATGCGTAGAAGTGTTTTTGTTAGTCTTTTATCCAAAAAAGGTTTCAATTTTGTCTTATAGATTTTCTCTATAATCAAAGGGACAGAAATGATAATATCTGGTTTCACCTCTGCTAAAGCCTGAGCAACTACTTTGGGCGAAGGGATACGCGAAAGGAAGTGAATATGTGTGCCTCTACGAAACTCTGTTATCAATTCGTAACTCATTCCATACATATGAGCCATAGGAAGCATACAAATACTATTACTATATTCGTTAAGGTCGGTTATAACTCTATCTGCAAAAATTTGATTTCCTATTAAAGCACGATAAGGTATCATAACACCCTTAGAAGCAGAAGTTGTGCCAGAGGTATAGTTGATAAGAGCCAAATCATTTGGTTTTTCACGGCGATATTTCACATTCTTAACCGAAAAACCATTAGGATATTTCTTTTTAAATAACTTTTGTAAATTGTCAAAGGCCTGTTGATATTTTGTGTTTTTGCAATAAACTAATTGAAAACCTTGCATAAGTAAAACGGCATTGACATCAAAAAAATTATCTGCATCTACACCTTCCCAAACTATATCTCCAAGAATAGCAAACTTACAATCTGAATGATTCACCAAGTGCTCAACTTGTTGTGGTTTAAACTCGTGCAACAAAGGTACTGCAATTGCACCATAACTCAAAATAGCAAAAAAAGATATAGCCCAAGCAGAGCAGTTTCTTCCGCAAATAGCAATATGGTCCCCTTGTTGAATGCCACATTGTTCAAAAAGAATATGTAACCTTGCAATCCTTTCTCCAACTTGAGAGAAAGGAATTGGTCCCGACTTGTAATCGCTTAACGCAGGTCGTCCCCAATGCTTTATAATACTCTGTTCAATATCCGCAATAAAGCTTTTATTTTCCATCGTTTTATATTTAACTGCACAAAACATGTGCATTATACTTTATAGGCTGGCAAAGGTACAACTTTTTTTTCAAAAAATTCAAAATATATAAAAAAATATTTGTAATTTTGCAATATAGAAGAAGATAAAACAGCTATGAAAAGGATTTTTTTGACCATATGTATAACTCTATTGTGTTTTAATTTTACTATTATTGCACAAGTAGATTGGAAAGATAGATTACAAGTTGGTGGTTTCATACAAACGGAGTTGGAATGGTTACAATACGAGGGTAAAAGCAATAATGGTGGCAAGCAAACTTATGAAGCAAGGCGTGATGGAGCTAATAATGACTATTTTGTTCGCTATGGAGTTAGACGAGGTGGCATAAGGTTAGCGTATAATCAAGGTATAACAACAGGAGTCTTTGAATTGGATTTGAATGATGGCGGATTATACCCCAAAGCAGCGATGATACAGATAAAACCTGCTACATTTATTGAAATAAGTGCCGGTCTGCAAGCAATATGGTTCGGAGAAGAAGTGCCATATCCTACACCGAAACAAGAGGTATTGGAGCATTGCGATTTATTGCGTAATCTTTTCTTTTTGGATAGGGATTTAGGAGTAAAAGTTTCACTCAAAAGTCCGCAAGATTGGGCAACTGCAGGACTAAGATTAGACGTTGGCTTTATAAGTGGCAATAATATCAATAAAGTTCCCGATGGAAAATTTAATTTTGTGGGACATCTGAAATACGAAAAAACTATTCAAGATGTTTATTTTGGTATAGGTACTTCGATGTTTACTGGTAAGGTACATAATATGTATAAAGAATTAACTAACAACGGTGCTACACTTTCTATTCCAACAACTTATAATAATATATTCACAAATGAAGAAAATCCAAAGAGAACATATTTTGGTGTTGATGCACAATTAAAATTTAATACTTCATTATTAGGTACTACCGAATTGAAAGGTGAATATATTTGGGGAACACACCCTTCTCAAATTAATTCTTTACGCTCTCCAAACAATAATGAATATTCTGATAATATAAATGATGCATATTGTTTGGCAAGAAAATTCAATGGTGGCTATATTTACGCATTTCAAGACTTAGGAAGATTGCCTTTACGCTTACTTTTGAAATATACATTCTATAATCCGAATACAGATTTGACGAGTGAAGAAAAACAATTCACAGCAGACGTTAGTTATCAGACTTTTGGCGTTGGTTGTCAATGGAGAATAGCGAAAGGATTAGGCTTAACGGGTATTTTTAATGTGAATTCAAACGAAAATTGCGACAATTTAGCACAATATAATTACAATCGTAAAGACAACCACTTCACATTACGCCTACAATACGAGTTTTAAGAAGAAATTGAATAAATTTTGACTAATTTATTGTCTTTATTTGTCAATGAATTCTTCATACGTTTCCATATCTCTAATAAAGTTTATTTTATAAACTCGTTTATTTTCGCTATTAAGATAATCCATTTTCTGCACACGCACACTATTAAAACCAAATTCATCTAAATCTTGCATAGTTATTAGAGTTCTTGGCTTTTTATGAAGGACTTTTCTTAATAACCAATTACCTAATTCTATATTTGGATTAGACTATACATTACTTTTTTAGAATAGTATCCCTGTGCCACTCTAAAAATTTAGTATTTGGCTTGTATTTATTGGGAATAATGAGTTTGTTATGTTTGATTGAATCAAAATATTTGTTATAATACACTTTGTCCATATTAGATTGCAGTTCTTTTGAAAAAATCAACTTGTAGTCATCATCAAAGGAAATCAATCCACAATCAAATGCTTTATCGTACAACGTGGATAAACAAATACCATTTTCTGGGTTTAATCTTTCTTTATCATTGACCGACCAAGGAATTATATGACTTGCAATTAACAATTCTTTTATGTCGATACCTGTTAAAGCACATTTATTATCATAATTTGCTAACACCATTTTGCGAAAGAAATTTTGATTTACTCTTGTCTTAACCTCTTTTAATCTACTTTCCCCCTTAATGTCTTTCGGAATATTTGATAAAATGTCATCATACTTATGTTCTATGGTAGTGTCTTGATATTTTGATAAAATTTGTTCGCTCTCAAATACTAATCTTTCCTTATTTTCAAAAAATTCATCCCAATATATTTGACATTTCTTCTTATGTGCGTCCATGCCTTTAATACCTCTACCTTGTAACAAGGGATCGCAAGACGCAAAATTGGACAGTCTAAGAGCAATACTACTCGGCGTTCTTCCCATAAGATTAGCCAAACTTATTACTTCAGGATTTCTGTTTGTAAATGTGCGATATGGAATCTTAAAGTACAAGTTAAAGACAAGAATCATCTCTTCCCTTGACCATTTATCTCCTTTTTGAGGTTTAATAATCATATTAAGTTCCATATTTTCTATATATTAAAAGAGAAAACATATTTTCTACCGACCTGCCTTTTGGATTGCTAAACGAAAGCCTCCTATACCTGCGAACAAATCTATAAATGTAAATTTTGGCTTTGCGGGCGATTCAAATATTTTGTTTGGTGTTGTTGATTTCCTAATATCATTTAGTTTTCAATTTCGCAAAGATACAAAACTTTTTTGAAATACGAATCATCAAAGTAGCAAAAAATGAATAATGTCTTGGTCTTTAGTTTTTTATAGGTAAGTGTTTCCACAACCAATTAGGAATTAGACGCCAGAAAAATGTTATAACGGCATAAAGATTATTAACAACTTTTATTCTCCTTTGGTTTTCTATGGCACGGATAATCTTTTTGCTAACATAATCGGCGTCCATAAGCAATGGGTATGATTTTTTGCTGTCCAAAAGTTCCGTTTTGACAAAACCTGGACGAATATCTGTAAATGTTATTCCCAGTCTGTGCATGTAAGACAACTGCTCTAAACTTTGAATATAGGTATTTTGAAAACGTTTTGTGGAAGAGTAAGATGGAGCAGCCCCAAGACCTTTCGTTCCCGCGATAGAAGTAATGCAAGCAATATGACCTTTGATATGATTTGCCTTAAAATAATTGAAAGCAGTAGTAATCATACGAGTAAATCCCAAGCCATTGACTTCAATTGTAGAAATCTCCTTGTTATAATCCAAATCTTCATTATGAAAGCCGATACCTGAGGCATGAAAATAAATATCCATGCCACCATTCTTTTCAATAAGTGATAAGAATTGTTTGTCGGCGTCATCTTTTGTTATATCAATTTGTTGATATACAATATTATTAGGATACTTCGTTTGAATTTCTTGTAAATTATCCTCTCTACGAGCCGCAATTCCAACATGATAGCCCTTTTGTGCAAAAATTTCGGCACATATTCGCCCCATACCACTTGATGCACCCATTATAATTATGTGTTTCATAGTATTTTATGTTTTTATTTACATATTAGTTTGGCAAAATTAAAATAATTTTGGATTTTCAGCAAAATGATTTCAATTTTTGTATTACCTTTGCTAATCAAAACGATTGAAAATTAATAAAATTATGGATACAAAGATAGAAAAAAAGAAAGTATTTTTGCCAGATGCAATGATAGAATATGCACAAGACGGAATAGTTAGCAAGGAATTCGTAACAACAGACAAAGGAGGCATAACACTTTTTGCTTTTGACAAAGGACAGAGATTAAGCGAACATTCTGCTCCGTTTGATGCCGTAGTTACGATTGTAGATGGCAAAGCAAAAATAACAATAGATGGAGAGCCGTTTATAGTATCAAAAGGCGAGATGATAATTATGCCAGCCAATCACCCACATAGTGTTATTGCCGAAGAAAAGTTTAAAATGCTTTTGACTATGATACGAGGTTAAAAGATAAACTAAATAAAAAAGTCGGCAAATATTCAATCACCGACGTTTTTTTTGATTTATTTTTTATTAGTAAAGTATTCTTTGGCTTCTGTCATATCTTGCACTAACTCAACTGTACCAAGATATTTGCCGTTTCTATCTCTAACTGCCGTGTATGTAACAAGCATCGTTTTATCTTCTTTTTCCATCCAGATAGGAATACGACTATTTCTATTGTTACGAAAATCGTCTATAATTTGTCTAACCATAACTTCAATTTTAGGTGGGTGGCACGAAAAGACTTCCCTACCTATTGCCATAGATGGACGTTTAAATAATTTTTCTCCTTCGTTGAAGAAACAATTGATATTTTCTGCATCCACGAAAGTTATTTCCATTGGGATAGTATTTAATAAGGCTGTAAGTTGTTCCACAGTTAGATAACCACCTGGCATTGTGATTTTATTATTTTCGGTGATTACGGAAATATTACTTGTGTTTACAGAAATATTCTCGGTGCTTATTTCACCCTCTTGCCATATCAATTTTTTTACACCCAAACATTCCGAATAATCTTTGCTATCTCTATAAATTTGTTGCCATTCTGCATCGGTAAAATGTTCTACACAGATAGGGAATAATATATTTGCTTCTTTATATACCATTTCCTCCATTCTAATAGCAACATCTGTCAATTTTTGGTACCACTCTGCATTGTGATTGTCCTCTTTCTCCAATTCAGATAAGGTCATACGTATTTCGTCATCAACTCCCCACATAACGTTTGATGGTCCCGATATATCATATTTAACTTTTAATAGTGGATAAAGCAAATCGCCTTTTTTAGCATAATGAATGGATACCTCTCTAAGTTGTTTTAATTCATTAGTTACATCTTCCTGCTTTTCTATTTTAGATTTTGTTGTACTCAATAACGTAGCCAAGTTATCGTTCTCTTTTGTAAAGGTATAAAGTACGTGTCCTTCTGTCGCAATAAGTATATCTATCTTATTTTCTTTGGTATTTGCTCCATTTACAGCAGACTCCAACGCTTGTTTATCAATTTTAATTTGGGGACGTTGTTCATGTGTTGTGCAACCATGGAACAATGCCGAATGGACATCACAAAGTTTTTGCACCTCTTCAATAGGAGTTCCCTCGTTCATTAGTTCCTGCTCGGCTTTCATTATTTCCAATGAATCCACATCAGTAAAGTTTTTTACAAAATCTGCTCTTACGCTCTCCAAATCCTCTTTATCTCCAAGACGTTTAAGATAGGATTTTATTAACTCCGTATTGCTTAGTTTCTTATCTGTTTTTACAGATTCGGTTGTAGTATTTTCTGTCTTATTGTCGGTATCTGCTTGATTCTCTACACCTATTACTTCAAAACCGTTAGATTTGAAAGCCGTTATAATCTTATCCATTGGAATGTTTTTCATTTTTGCTCCTTTAGGAATAGTTGTGAGTTTGCCAACAGACTGTAATATTACTTTCTTTTTTATTTCTGAAAATCCCAAATCTGCCATGATGTTTGCAATTTCAGGATAAGAGGTTACCAATTCGTAAACCGTTTTGTTTAAATCAATTATCTTAGTCATCTTTTTTATATTTTATTTGTTTTTTGCAAAGATAGTATGTATTTGTATAAGGGAATGTAAGAAATATTACAAGACACAATTTTTTATTGCGTTTTAATAGTTTGGAGATTAGACAAATTCACCATTTTTTGATTTCTATTTTCTTTATTATTTATGCTGTGTGATAATATATAGCCATTCCACTATTCAAATCTCATGCAAATATATTTTCTTTTATTGTATTGTTTTTATCCTACAGCAAATGGTGCAAAGAAATTCTTTTAATTGTTATAAAAATAGGAAAATATTTTGTAAATTTGCATTTTCTTAAAAAAAATATATTGATATGAAGACAAGTAAATTATTTATTGTGGCTTTGCTAAGCGTCGTTTTGTATGTTAATACAGTAGTGGCACAAGAAGTATCTATAATTCCTATGCCAAATAAATTGGAGATGAGAAATAATGGGCAAGTATTTAAATTTAATGCAGAAAAAACAAAAATATTTGCTCCAAAAGATTGCAAGACAGCACAAATACTTTCTGAGAGTTTGCAGTATTATTACCCAGAACGTGAAGGTGTGCAACTCAAAAATGAAAACGCTCATTTGAATATGGACGAAAGTATAATTTTTGTTCTTACAAGTATTCGTAATTTGGGTAGTGAGGGATATATTATAGACGTTAATCAACGTAGAATCACTATTGAGGCTAACGAAGAGGCAGGTTTTTTCTATGCATTACAGACTTTATGGCAACTAATAGGCACAGATTTTTATTTAAATCAGTATAATGCAAACTATAAAGCAATTAAAAGTTATGTCAAAGAGATTCCCGCTTTGCATATTGAAGATTTTCCGAGGTTTGCTTACAGAGGAAAACATTTAGATTGTGCAAGACATTTTTTTGATGCAAATTACATAAAAAAGTATATAGATTTATTGGCATCACATAAGATAAACGTTTTTCATTGGCACTTGACGGACGACCAAGGTTGGAGATTAGAGATAAAAAAATATCCAAAATTACAAGAAATTGCGGCTTATCGTAATGGAACACTGATTGGACATTATTCGGATAGGCCAGAAAGCGAGCATATATATGATACAATCCGTTATGGAGGCTATTACACTCAAGAGGAAGTAAAAGAAATTGTTAAATATGCACAGGATAGACATATAACTATTATACCTGAAATAGAATTACCGGGACATGCTCAAGCGGCAATAGCTGCCTACCCAGAATTATCTTGCAGGGAAGAGTCAATAGAGGTTTGTAAGACATGGGGTGTAATCAACGATGTATTTTGTCCAAAAGAAAAGACTTTTAAATTCTTGGAAGATGTGCTAGATGAGGTTATGGATTTGTTTCCATCAGAATATATCCATATAGGTGGTGATGAATGTCCTACTGTTCGTTGGAAAGAGTGTCCTAATTGTCAAAAACTAATGAAGAAAATGGGTTGGGAAAACGAAAATCAGATACAAGCATATTTTACTCAACGTATTGAAGACTATTTGGCTAAACATGATAGAAAAATTATTGGTTGGGACTAGATTTTAGAGAAAGGTGTTAGACAGAGTGCGACAATTCTCTCTTGGCAGGGCGAATATGGTGGAATCAATGCCGCAAAACAGGGTAATGATGCTATAATGGCTGCAAGTGCTTACCTATATTTTAATTTTTATCAAGGGATTGCATCTACAGAACCGTTATCTTTTGGAGGTTTTACGCCATTGAAAAAGACTTATTTGTTTGAACCAGTTGCACCAGAATTGACTGCAGAACAAGGAAAACATATAATAGGTGTGCAGGCTTGCACTTGGACGGAATATATTGATAATACAAATCTGTTAGAATATAATGATTTGCCACGTTTAGCAGCAATGAGTGAGAGGGCTTGGAGTAAAAAAGAAGTAAATGATTACGAAAATTTTGTAAAGCGTCTTGATAACTTTTTAGATTTATATGAGAATGCAGGATTCAATTATTCCAAATCTCATTATGCAGTACAGGTAAATAGTAAAAGCAGTAGCAATGGAATAGAAGTAGAGTTGTTTTCAGCCTTACGTGATGGTAATGTGTATTATACAATAAATGGCACAACACCTACAGAAAGGAGTATAAAATATGATAAGCCTTTTATAATAAATAAAGATGCTACAATACAGGCTATCGCATATCGAGATGGCAAAGCATATTCTCCACTATTCAAGGCTGAATACCATATAAACAAAGCAACAGGAAAAAGTTACGAGATGGCAGATGTTAATCCTCAATACAATGCTGGTGGCGGTTATGCTTTGACAGATGGTATTCGTGGCAATAAAAAATCTTATGATGCTTGGGTTGGAACATATGGAAAGGATTTTTGCCCTCTTATTGATATGGAAAAATCTACGGACATAACAAACATCAATATCAATTTTTTAGACGAAGAGGGTAGTTGGATATTTTTACCAAAAGAAGTGAAATTCTATGTTTCTAATGACAAACAGCGATGGAAAGAAGTCATAGGAGTAATAAAGCAAGAAGTGGCAGGAAATCCAAAGGTTGTAAATTATTCGGTTTATTGTATAGAAAAAGCAAGGTATGTTAGAATTGTTGCAAAATCAATAGGTAATTGCCCAGAGGGACATTCGGGAGCGGGGTATCCTTCTCATATGTTTGGCGATGAAATAGAGATAAAGTAATAACCATGAACTTAAAAATTAAGCGTCTAATAGTAAGAATTTTTGATAAATCCATAAAAGCAGGTTGGTTTTTCAGGATTATGGTAGTATTGTCCGCAATTTATGGACTTGTATTTACTTTATTTAACCTTGTTATAGTATTTTTCAAAGATACGTTTATTAACTATCTTACTTCTTTGACGCTTACAGATACGTTCTACTTTTATAAAGAAAATCTTTTGTTTTTTGTTTCTGCCAATCGCCTAATGTATATGATTTGTTTCTTAGCGGGGTGTTTTATTTTATATGGTTGTCATCTTTTGTTTAGGGGGTATAAATGGGGTTTGTTGTTTTATACCATTGCTAAGTTTTTCCAAGTGGCAACTCCTTTATTCTTCTTAGGTTATAGGGCTTTTGCTGTGGGCGATGTGATGATAATTCTTTTCTTTTTGATATTTTACTATTATTATTCATTTTCTCATAACATTGAAAAGGAGCATCGTGCTTATAATCAAATAAAAATAGGAGAGAAGACAAGTAAGGAATCAAAATAATCTATTTGATATTGCAATAATTTAAATTTTTTTTGTACCTTTGCACATAATATAATAAAAAACCTATATAACGATGGAAGAAAATACTAACATGAATGAGGTAATAGATAATCAAATCAATACCCAACCGCAAGTAAATGAATCTATAGTAGAAGAGAAAATAGAAAATATTATGGAAAACGAATCTACAATACAGTCAGCAAAGAAGAAATCTAATTCCAAGATAGGCATATGTGCTTTGATTGTAGCCTGTGCTGCTTTGATTGTTGGTATAGTTGCTTTATTCAAAAAAACAACTAATGTTACCGAAACGAAAGTTAAGTCAGAAAGAATTGTTCAAAGTGGAAATTTAAAAATAGCCTATATCAATACAGATACTATTATGGCAAAATACACTATGGCAATAGAAATGCAAAAAGATTTACAATCAAAACAAGCCAATTTGGAGTCTTCCTTGCGTAACAAGTATGCTCAGTTGCAAAAAGAGGAGCAAGAATATTTGAAAACGGGACAAAACCTAACTCTTACACAACAACAGGCAAAGGAAAAGGAATTTCAGCAAAGAGAACAGGAGTTAGGACAACAAATGCAACAACAACCATTACAATTCCAGCAGGAAGTTGCACAGCAAAACGAAAAACTTTTGAATGCTGTACTTGCTTTTGTGAAGGATTACAATCAAAAACATGACAAATTTAATATAATTTTGAGCATTTCTCGTACTAATGGACCTACGTTGTATATTGACGAAGGTATGGACATAACGGACGAGATTGTAAAGGGACTTAACGAGGAATATGCTAATATACAAAAAAAATAATGGTGATTGTAAATGCTTTTGATTTGATAAGTTTAAGCCTATAAATATAAGGATTTTAGTAAGTACGAGAAAGAAAAAAATAATCACAAGAATAAAAAAATTAAAGTGCGATAATAATTTTTTAATATCGCACTTTATTTTTATTAGTTGTAAAAGTGATTATTCAACAATTAGTTTTCTTGTCGTCTTACCTATTTTTACGTAATAAATACCTCGTTCCAATTCGTTTATATCAACAATTCTAAGGGCATTATTATCCTTAATTTGTTTAATAACTTGTCCTTTATTGTTGAATATTGTTATATCACCTTTACCTTCAATAGTTACATTGTCTTGTGCTGGATTTGGATAAATGCTTATTACATGTTCGTTTGTTATTTGCTCTAAAGATGATTTCAAAGTCAGATGCAAATATACGGTCGAGTCGCAACCATTTTCGGAAACGAAGACATAGTTTGTATCGCACGCATCTTGCAAGACTAACTCACCAAATTGATAAGGTAATTCGTTAGCAGCAATTTCCACTGTGTCATATGTAACCAATTGCTCTTTGACAACAAGGTTAATAGTATATACTGTATCGCAACCTTCTGCTGCATCAATCGTATCTATTATGATTTGAGAGGCAGAATAAGTTTTATTATTAAACTCAAACGTTGAACCATAGCAAATTGTTGTATCCATGGTAACTTTGTTTAGTGGATTTACTGTAATATCATAACGAGTGCCGTCAATGAAATATGTACCCGTTTGAGTAATACCTAAATAATCATCACCCTCGCATATATCTATTCCAACAATATCATAGTCGTATTTTCTACCATCACCATATACCAAATTATCTATGCAGAAGTATGCGTCAATTTCTAATCCAAATTGGTTTGTATAGTCGCTTTCAAGTAAGAATTTTAGTTTTGCAACCTCTCCCAAAGAAGATAAATCCAAGTATTTCCAATCTTTAATACGTGGCTTTTCTTTTTCCTCTACAAAGACTCCTACAGTGTCAATTATTTTTCCTGTAACATCATAGCCGACAGCCACAATCTTATGATAGCCTTTAAATGTTGGAGATGACCATGGCACGTAATTATAAGAAGCCACAGAGTTAGAAACATAAACACCTTGAGGATAGAATGTAGAAGAATCAGTGGTTTCTACAATACAACCTTCACCAGCCATATTCCATGCATCAAAGAACGCTTGTAAATATCCTTTTCCATAACCATCAGCAGCAGCACCCGCAGATGAAGCATAATAGCCTTGCGAATATCCATTACCTTTTGCATTTTTGTAATCGGTTATATTAGAAGGTCCCCAAGAATATGCATAAGAACCATTGAAAGTTGCAAATCCTCTAAATTTCAAACCACCAGAGTTGTAATTTTTAGCATAATCTCCACCGCCTAAATTTTCTACATTATCTACATTAGGACTTACTATTTCGTATGTATTTGCTTCACTTAATAAGCCTTCCATATCTGCAACTTTGAATGGAGAACCTGCATTTATCACACCTATACCAGCAAGACGAAATTCAGTATCGTTGTCGTATATGATATTGCTCTCTTTGTCTGTATCTTCGCCACTTTTGACATCGATAATTCTAACAAAACGAATATTATATTTGTCAATGTTTTCATTGTCTGGCAAATCTTTCAAATCAAATCCAACTCCATATCCGGTAGTATATAATCCTGCCAAACCATTATACATTGCGTTTGTATAAGCACTATCTGTATTTTTTGCCAAAGAAGAAACGTTAAAACGTTGATAGTCTTTACCATTCGTACTAACCTCTACAAACGCAGTATTGATAGCACTACCATTAGAAAACACGACAAAGTCATATCCCGCACCGTTACCAATTGGACGGTCAAAGGTTATAGTGGCTTGTCCTTTGTTCGTAAGAGTAACATATAAAGTGTCAGTCATTTTACCTAATACATCATAATAATTGCCCGCAGCACTGTCGCGTTGCAACTCTATACCATTTGCCCAAGCAATAATTCTACTATCGTCTTTTGTAATCATATTGTCGCCCTCTGCACTATTAGGAATTACGGTTATGTTGATAGTAATAGTAGAGTCGCAACCAACAGCGTTAGGTATTACTTCGGTAAATGTACCTGCTTGATAATAAGTAGTATTGCCTACAACAATTTGGTCGCCTTCATTAATGGTTGTATCTATCGTAAAAGTGGTAGGGTAGATGGCGTTAATAGTTAGATGGATATTTGTATCGCAAGTGGTCTCACCTTGAATTGTAATTTCATAATTACCCGCGGTGGAATATTCTTTATTATTAACCATTATACTTGAACCATCGCACAAATCTATTGTCAATGTAGAGTCGTAAGGTTGTTTATAGGTTAGCGTAAGGTTGATGGTAGTGTCGCAACCATAGAATCCTTGTGCTTTGATTGTGAAAGTACCTTCTTCTGTATAGTCGTTACCATAATAAGTATAGGTACTTCCTTTGCACATAGAGTCATCAATATTTACAACAGGAGAATTACAAACAAAATCATATACACTAATTGAATCTATACCTAACCCCTTTGCCGTGTTTGTGTGTCCTTCAAATGCGATTTGATATGTAGCCGTAGGGTTAGGCAAATCAAGATATTGCATAGTCCATTCATCAACATTATAACTATATTTCTTTAATTCTTGCCATTCTTCGTTCTTGTCTGTTCTATATAACACGGTAAGAGTATCAAATCTTGTGCCGTGTATTGGTTGAATATGATAGAATGAAACCATTGGTTGAGAAATCTGAGTCAAATCTAATTCTGGTAATACTAAACGTGCATGTAGTTTGCCACTTATTGACCAAAGTTTTGCATGTTTTTCTCCTTGTGCTATATCATTATAAGATACCAAAGACGTAGATGTGCCCGTTACAGTCCAATTTCCTTCTAATTCTTGTGTCAAACAACGAAGCGAATCTTGTTCAAAATCTAATATATAAGGGAAATCGCTAATTGCTTTGTCGTAACAAGGTGTTTGATAGGTTATAATACTGCTTGCCTCACTTTCATTATCTAAACAAGATGTTGTCAGATAGAATTGATAAGTAGTTTTCAAATCTAAACCACTCAAAGTGAAAGGGTTTTCAGTTATAACAATAGTATTATATTCATTATCGCTGTCTTTTTTATAGTAAAGATTCCACTGCTCATCATAATCATTGCCTTTTGTAAAAGAAATAACTGCAGAATAAGGGTTGTCTGTTTCTTGGCTTATTACAATATCTGTTGGTTTATCGCAATCAGGAATATTATCTATGCTAATATCGTCCAAAGATATGGTATTATAACTATTTTTCGGGTTTTTAAATAAGAATGTTATGTACCTACCTTCACCTTCATACGTATCTAAATCAACGTCAAACTTATTCCAAGTGTTTTGTTTTAATGTAATACTTTTAATAGAATCAAACGTTGTAATATCTGCACTATTTGTCATCACACCAACTATAATTGCTCTATCTGAAGAACTTGCCCCTTTAGCAAGAAATGATACGCGTAAATTATTTATAGCATCTGTTTCAAAATAAGGCAATACCACATAAGCGTCTGCACTATATCCGTTATGACCTACATCTAACCACATTCCTCTATCTTCATTGGCTGGCAAATTATTAGTTTGTACGCTATAACCTCCTATTTTTGTGTAACACATAGGATAAGATAAGCGTGCGTAACTTGTGAAGTCTTCTTTATAAGGAACTTTTAAATTTGCACACGGTGTAGTTAAGCTTAATGTATCAAATACATCTGAACTTTCTTCTCCACTGCACCACGTTTTTGCCCATACCGAATAAGTTGTTTGCAATTCCAACGTAATGGTGGTAGGAGAGGTTGTAGCCTTTATAGAATCTACAGTTTCCTCTCCTTGTTTTTGATAGTAGATATATATATTTTCATCTGTAGAATGTCCTTTTGAGAAAGCAACATCTACATCGCCCGAACCTAGATTAGTATTTAAAGAATTTATTATAGGATGCTCGCAAACAGGAACTTCGCTAATTTTCACATCATCTATAAACATTCGTCTATTACCATTATTTTCTGTTTTTATTGCTATGAAGCGTTTGGTATCATCAAATGTAATATTGTCTAAACGTATTTCTGCTTTTTTCCAATAAGTTTCCGGTTTAACAGATAGTAATTCCTCAAAGTTTTCTCCGTTTAAGTTATCTACTAATCCTATTTTGAAAGTTGTATCTGTTGCATTTACGTAAGAATTGCATTTATAGGATAAGGTAACTTTCAATTTTGACATATCAATATCATTACCCAATTCTTGTAATATAGTATATGCTGCCGTAGTTTGCACAGCAATTTGTAAAGAATGCGTACCAGATACTTTTTGAGCAGTACTCATTGCTATTGACGTGCCATTTTCTACCACCGTCCAGCAATAAGGTAAATTCATTCCGTATGATTCAAAATCTTCATTGTAAGGTAACTCGCTCAATGATAGTGCCAAACATTTTGTTCTGAAAGATTTTTTAGATGTTTGCTTGCTAATCTCGTCTGTACATATGGTTGCAACGCAATAATCATATGAAGTATTTGCATTAAGCGAATTAAGTGTATATTCTTTTGCAGAAACTGTTACACTATCATACTTGTCAGCATCGCTTTGTTTATAATAAAACCAAAATTCATTTTCTGTACCCTCATAAGTCCAAGAAATCTTGGCAGATGTTGTGGTAATATCTGTTATATCTGCAATTTTAGGAGCAGGGCAAGTAATTACGCCAAAAGATAGTGCGGTATATGTCTTGCTTGCTGCCGTACTTGACCAACCATCACATTCAACACTTATCCATTTATTGGCACTAACAGAACCACCATATACCCAATTGCCATCAACGTAGCAATTGATATTACTGCAACTACTGTACGAATAATCACTTTCGCTATCGCCGTCAAAATCAATGTCAAAATCATCTACCATATAGTCGCCATACGATACTTCACCGCTAATACTGAATTTATCGTCCTTCGTGGCAATATCTTCCAACACTTTTTGAATTGTACTACTACTTGTACTCATCTTGTAACCGAAAGCATAATTGGTTTCTCCATTGATTAGGATAATACCCACCTCGTAGTTGCCTTCACCTACCCAATACTCAATATCGTTTGCACTAAAAGTCCCATTGGGTGCTGTAGCAGTCAAAGATTGTGCGAGGACTTGACTGCAAAATAGTGTTGTTATTAAAGCAAACAACAAACTTAACGCACGTTTTTTCATTTTACTTAACTTTTTTAATTAGTTTTGTTAATAAATTTATAAACTCATGCGTAACAAGTGGAAAATCTGAAAGAAATAATGCTGTAGAAAAAGCAAATATCTGCTATTTGCTACATACATCTCTAACTTTAACTCCCGAAAGTTACGACACATTATTATTTTCAGGCAGGTCTTCCGACTTACTTCAACCCTTATCACCTTCCCAACTACTAATATTCAATTATTGAATAGTTTTGTCAGTGGTTTTATAGATTTAAGGGTCTTTTTATGAAGATTACGGCTGCGGGTACAGTACAAGACTTACACTTGTTTCCCTATTAATCTTTATATGTAAAGAACCTTGAAAATGCGTTTGCAAAGTTACAATCTTTATTTCATATTGCCAAATTTTTTTTAGTATACTCTTTTGTAATAGAAAAAGCGACAAACTAAAAAGTCTGTCGCCACAATTGATTGTTTTATAAAAAAGAAAGGATGATTTCTATTTAGTTTTTATAAGCAATCGCTTCTATTTCTACCAAAACACCTTTTGGCAATTTGACTACAGCAAAGGCTGCACGTGCAGGGAATGGTTCTTTGAAATACTTTGCATACACTTCATTCATTGCAGCAAAATCGTCCATAGAACTAAGTAAGCAAGTAGTTTTTACGACATCTTTAAAGTCATAACCCGCTTCTTTCAAAATAGCTCCTACGTTTTCCAAAGCCTGTGTTGTTTGTGCAGTGATACCATCAGGAGTTTCTCCTGTCTGTGGATTAACCGGTATTTGTCCAGATATGAATAGCATACCATTACCAGCTTTTATTGCCTGCGAATAAGGTCCTATTGCAGCAGGTGCGTTATTTGTATGAATTTGAGTGTTCATAATTTTGATAGTGTTTTATTTGTTAATGATTACTTTCTTTGCTACTAATTTGTTATCAACCATTATATTGATAATATATTGCCCATTTCCTACGCTTTGCAAATCTATTGTTTTGTTTTGCAAATCTACGTCATTTTCTGCATAAACTACTTGTCCCAAAGTGTTCGTTATCACAATGCTTTGAGCGTTTGCAATATCGGATACAATTGTGATTATTCCGTTTGCAGAAGGGTTTGGAGTGATGTTTAACATATTTGCAACTTCCACATCTTCTATAGAAGCGGCTTTTACATTTATTGTTCTATAAGTAGAGAAAGCAGGCTCGCATTGTTCTTTCTGCACTTTTACTCTATAAATAAACTTACCTTCTTTATCAAATATCTGCGTAAGTTCTTCATTTGCAGGATTGTTTAATGATGTGAAATTGTCATTATCCGTTCCTATTTCCCAGTCAAGTATGGTGCCGTTATAGTTGGTTAGTTTAAATATATCTTCTTCGCCAATTGTGTAGTTTGCTTTTGACGATGTAATGTTACCACCAACAGATTGTATAACATTTACTTTGACTTCGTTGCTGGTGTTTTCAACTAAATCATTAGAAATAACAACACGTCTGTAAATCATATTTTTACTTAGTGCAGATGGCTGATAATTAGCCTCGTTGTTAGTTCCCTCTGCCACAGTCCAACTCTTACTACCTTCTTTTTGTTCCCAACGATAAGTAAAGTTACCAAAACCACCTTGAGGCTCGTTGCCTGTTAGTTCTTGTGGTGTAGTATTTATACAAATCTCTTGTTCCTTTGAAATAACATTGTTTGTAATTGCAGGATATAATGTTTGGAAACGTTCTTTTTGTCCGTAATATGTTCCATATATGTTTGTAATATATGCACGATAGTAATAAGTATAACCTCGTTGCAGTCCGCTCAATTCAATAGAGAAATCTCCTGTTTGGTTGCCAGCAACAACTATTTTTGAATTTTCCAAAGTTGGCATAGTCTGACTATCATTAGCAAGATATACGAAACCTTTTTCTACAAACGCACCATCTCCTATTGTATTCAAATTGCCATTCAAAGTTGCTTTGGTAGAATCTATTGCAGTTGCTGCTTTGGTTGTTGCATATCCTAAACCTTCTCTTGTATTTCCTTTTTGAATACTGCCAAGGTAGATATTTCCGTCAGTATCCTCAACAAATCCTCTATAATAATATTGAGTTTTGTTTGTAAGTCCTGCTATTGTGGCAGAAATACTTTTTTGTTCTTCTGTGTCTGTGTCCAAAGTTACATTTGCAATATTGTAAGCACAATCATCTGTCAAAGAATGCACAAAACCTTTTTTTGCAATGGTTATATCATTGTGTTTGTAGTTTATAGTTGCTGTAACGTCCATAGAGTAAGCAGTTCTCGCTGTAACAGTATTAGTTGTTATCATTGCAGTTTTAGAGTTGTAACTGAAAACCATTACAGTATCGTTGATAAAGCCAATATCTGTGATAGCAATAGTATCTAATTTAGTACCATTGACTAATTTAGGTTCATTAGGAGCACCAGGGCAAAAATAATTTATATTATTAGTGCCCGGGAAAGTAGCGGCAGCGGTAGAAGTACTATTTACGTTGCCATTAGCCGTTTCTATAAACCAACCGCGGTCGGAAGGATTTACGTTAATATCATTATGTCCATAGTTAAGCCAACGGTTTATTTTATTCATTTGTCCGTGATATATAAGCATTCCTTCGCCAGGTATATAAGCATCAAAACCATGCTTTTTGCGATATTCAATCATAAAGAATTCAAACGTACCGCCAATATTGATTCTATAAGCTGTATCATTTGCACCTGTCATCAACGGCAAACGAATAGCATCTTTACTTACAGTTAGTTCAATTACAGTATCAATCCAACCTGTTTTCAATCTTTGTCCAGCAGACCATAAACAAGGAGAGTTGCTATCGTTATTGTAAGAACCTTGACACATAACGCTGTAAGCACCTGTAGTTATAGCAGAACCACCATTTTGTTCGTAATCTGTATCATACTCGTCTGGCAAACCTAATGCGTGTCCAAACTCGTGGCAGAAAGTACCAATTGTAGGAGATGGTTTTTCGGCAGAGCAAGTATAACGCTTAACAGTTACTCCATCGTATGTAATAGTTTTACCATATACAACAGAAGAGTGAGGCCAAATCTCGTCAGCATTACTTGTTGAAGACTCAGGAGTTCCTGCATATATGAAAGCAATATCATCAACTAACCCATCACCATCATTGTCGTATTTTGATAAATCCAGAGAGTCGGCAGCCTCTTTTACTGCATGAGCAACAAAGTCGTCCATATTTTGGTCTTTAACTTCTTGTTGTCCATAAGTTTTATGTCCTCCATAGTACTTCATAGTGTTAGGTAAAGTAACAGGACCTACAACATCAATTTGCAAATCCAATTCTCCATTAGAATTTACATAGAAATAGTCGTGAATGGAGCCTGTGCCTTTCCAATTTTCTTCCATACACATACCCTCAAAGACACTTTTGTCTGTTGTAAATGCTAAATCTGAGAAATTAACCAAGACAACTAATAGATTCTTTTTACCACCTGTTGCAGGGAACAACGGTACAGTAGGGTCTGCCTTTACACGCAACTGTTCCCAAAGTTTTTGATAACCACGTCTTTGCTCATCTGAATATTGTATATTCTTTTCTATTTTGGACAAAAAGGCAATTTCCTTTGCACTTCTCTCCTCTATATTAGATGCTAACATATCCGAAGCAACCATATTGCCCAACGCATCTTGTTTGGCATAGACAAAATTGCCATTAGAGTTGCTTAAAAGTGTGTAACCGTCTGTTGTTACAGCCCAAGACATTCTTTCATCACCTTTTAGATAAAACGTAAGAGTTTTTCCATTAGGTTGTTTTTTTGTAATCGGTTTTGGGTCTGCCGGTACAGCGTAAGTTGCAAAACTCATGACAAGTAAAGCAACCAACATCAATGTTTTGATAAATGATTTTTTCATATTATTTATGTTTATTTATTATTTTCCAAATTCAATTCCAAAAGGTCGTTTATATAAAACGCAAAAATTAGTTTTTAAGTATATTTAGTTGTATGAGTTTTTTTCAAAAAAATACTTTCTTGCTTTTGTTACTTCTACAATATTCGTACCATAATCAAAATTGTTACATAAAAATCATACTTGCTTTTTCAAAAAAAATATAAAGAAGGCTGACTTTTTTGTGTTATGCCAACCTTCTTTATTTAATATTATCTGTACATTGCAGATATATTATTTATTTACAACGAATTTAGTTGTAGTTTTTGCACCATTTACATTAAGTGTGCAGAAATATGTTCCGTTTGACAATTCGCTTGTGCTGATAGTTGCTTGATGCTCAATACCTGCACTTTGTTGTCCTTTGTTAATAGTTTGAACTGTTCTACCCATGATGTCAGTAACAGTAATAGTTACGTTTCCACTTTCTGCCAAAGCGTAGTTCAATTTAGCAGTAGTTGTAACAGGGTTAGGATACATATTAACAGAAGCAACTGTTGCGTCTATGTCGTTCAATCCACTTTCTGATTCAGAAACCATCAAACGCATCATAGGAGATTTTTCATAATTAAAGAAAGTTCCCCAAGAATACTGGGCACCACCTTTTGTAATATTAGGAGACCAAATAACGATATTATTTGCTGCCGACGTTCCCTCTCCGTTTGGTATTACAGATAAACCAGGCATAAATGTATTACTATATAGATGAGACTCAGCAACTAAGAAACGTCCTGAAGTTACCAATTCATAGCAAGCATAGTATAGAGTGTTAGGCTCTAATTTTGCAGCAGTTTCAAAAGGAACATATATAGACTTGTAATTTGTAGCAAGAGGGGTGTTCGGCATAGTGTTTATTTCACCAGCAGAGATTGTATAAGGAGCAGATACAATAGGTTTGTTTCCATCAGATGTTACAGGGACAAATACTGTTTCCCAGCCGCTTTGTGAAGGGTCTAACTTATTCAAAGAAACTCTAATGATAGAACCTTCTTCTACATAGGTAGAATCTTTAGTATTCATAGCAGGAATCAATTCCATACCGTGTGCATACGCTTCGTTATTAAATGCTTTACCTTGGAAACCTAAACAAACTTTGTAACCTTCTACATAGCAGTTAGCATCACCCAAGTATGCATCATCACCAAACATCAATAAACCATATTTGAAAGGAGCACGTGTAGCAGAAGCATCTCTTGACCAACGATACAAATCTGTCATAAGACCTTCTTCTATACTGCTTACAACAGAATATGGATAGGTGTATTCTGAAGCATCAATCGTTGTATCCACGGTTGCTCCATCTCTTTCAAAAGAGTAAGCAATAGTATTTTTAACTGCATATCTACCAGCACCCGAGTTTAACTGATTTTCGTCATATGCTTCTACATATTGCACATTGCGTATTACATCGACAGAATCATCTTTGTAGTCTCTAATTCTTTCTATGTAAGGTAGATGAGACATAGTATCCATAGTTCCTTCGTTTATTGTAGCACCCGTAAAGTTATAGGTAATAGTATCTGAACCATCAGAAGCACCACCTTCAATGATAGTACCCTTAGTCATTGCGTTTTGCAACGTAACATCATAAACATCAGATGTACCGGTATTTCTCATATATGCTCCTACCAAAAGAGGCTCTACTTGCATAAATTCAGGTATGCGTGAATATCCACCCATGAAATCCAATCTTATAAGGTCAATTCTCGCATCTGGAGTTTCTGCCCAAGCAACGTCATCAATCAAGAAGAAATATCCGTGAGGTTGTCCTGTAGTAGGTGGAGAGAATGTACGAATACGGAAATATGTAACCTCTGTTGGATCATCTACAATCAAAGGAACGTTTGTTGTATTTGTAGGAAGTGTTATGTGATATGTTCCGATTATACCGTCATTTACATTAACATCAACATTTTTTATATTGAACTCCATAGAGTCGTAAGTAGTGAAATTTTCATCTCTTGACCAGTCAATAAAATATTGATCAGAGTTGAATTTTCTTACAGTCAAAGAAACGTAAATATCTATACCTTTTTTACCATAAGTTTCAACAGGGTCATTGAACTTAACATAAGCATCAACAAATGTTGCTTGCTGTTTGTCTTTGTCTCTTATGTCCATAAAGTTCATAAAAGCAAAACCGTTGTTTACAGAAAAGTTCTCGAACGAACTAGACCAATAGTAACCGTGACCTAAACCATAATAATATGTAAAGTATTCAGTCAAGTCTGAATAATTATTAGAATCTCTAATAACGAAGTCTGTCCAATCGCCATTTGCAGTGTGAACTGTAGTGTGACCAATAGTGTATTTGGTATCATCGCTAAAGTCAGCAAGTAAAGTTGCTCCTTCAGGTATAGCCTTCACTACAGCCTTTTTAGATTGATTGTTTGTTGCACTTGGTATTGCTTGTTTCATAGTTACCGCATGCTGCACGTCTGTTGCTTTTTTATTGATATTGTTCAACTGAGCAAAAACTCCTGTTGAAACGAACAATAATGCAACCGCTAATAATGTCTTTTTCATTTTACGTGTTGTTTTTAATGTTAATATTAAATGTTTATTTTTATTTTCGTTTTTTTATTCTAAAATGCAAATTTACAGATTTTTTTTAATCCAACAATTTTTTACAACAATTTTTTTATTAACAATATATTTTTTTACAAAAAAACTTTCCTCCAATTCCATACTCGCAATAATTGTGCCAAACACAAGAATAATTTTATTTATCTCGCTAATAAAAAAAATAATCACTGAGAAAAATCAGTTTTTTATAGTTGATTTACAGCGAGTTTGAGTTTTGATAATTTTGTTAATAATTTTTCTGCATTTTCCAATGGTAGCATATTCATTCCATCGCTTTTTGCGTTTTTGCAATCGGGGTGAGTTTCCATAAAAATTCCATCTGCTCCAACAGCAATAGCACCTTTGGCAATAGTCTCTATCATTTGCGGATTGCCACCAGATACGCCACTTATTTGATTTGGTTGTTGCAAACTGTGAGTTATATCCATTACCACAGGGACATTGTTTTGTTGCATAATAGGAATTGAACGAAAATCTACAACCAAATCCTGATAACCAAAAAATGTACCTCTATCCGTTAAGATAACGTTTTTATTGCCACTATCAAAACATTTTTGGCAAACATAACGCATACTTTCGGCAGATAGAAATTGTCCTTTTTTTATATTTACAATCTTACCCGTCTTTGCCGCACTTACAATAATATCTGTTTGTCTGCAAAGAAAAGCAGGTATTTGTAATACGTCTGCAACCTCACTTGCCATAGTAAC
>ONOZ01000126.1 GCA_900319595.1 uncultured Bacteroidales bacterium
AAAATGGAAAACAGATTGTTATTCTTGCAAGTAATGAAGCATTCAATTCTATTGGCTCAACGCTAAAAAAAGGTATGATCCCAAATATTTTCAATAACTCTATCTATATAATGGATGTTGATAGCAAAGAAATAAAACCTGTCGCAAAGCATTTTAATCCATCTATAAATAAAGTCATTGTACGAAAGAATAATTTATATTTGCAATGTACTGACAAAGATTCTATAAACATCTACAAATATTCAATACAAAACAATTCTTTTGCTCGCATTCAATTGGAAGGAGATATAATTCATTCGTTTGATATTGATGAAAATGAAAATTTTGCAATATACTATGGCGAAAATTATAACAAACCAAAACGTGTTTTTGCCACAAATTTCCGTAATACCAATGATATGCAACCAATAGTCAAGGAAGTATATTTTCCAAAGGAAGAGCAATTTAATCAAATGCAAATCGGGAAAATGGAAAACTACTCGTTCAAAATGCACAATACTACAATAGATGGACGAATATACTATCCTGCAGATTTTGATGCAAATAAAAAGTATCCAATGATAGTTTATTATTATGGCGGTGTGTCGCCAACAGATAGAAGTTTTGAGATGAGATATTCGGCATGGCTTTATACACAACAAGGCTATGTTGTTTATATAATAAACCCAAGTGGCACGATAGGGTGGGGGCAAGAATTTGCAGCAAGACATGTAAATGCGTGGGGAGATTGGACTGCTGAGGAAATTATAGAAGGAGTGAAGCGTGTTTGCAAAGATAAAAAGTTTATAGATGCAAAAAAAATTGGTTGTATGGGAGCGTCTTACGGTGGGTTTATGACACAATATTTACAGACAAAGACTGATATTTTTGCTTGTGCTATCTCTCACGCCGGCATCTCTAATATAACATCATATTGGGGTGAAGGTTATTGGGGCTATTCTTATTCAGCAGCAGCATCTGCCGATTCTTATCCTTGGAATAATCCAGAATTATATACCAAGCACTCACCTTTATTTAATGCCAATAAAATAAAAACTCCACTATTGTTACTTCACGGAACAGATGATACAAATGTACCGATAGGAGAGAGTATCCAGATGTATAATGCCTTGAAAATATTGGGTAAAGAGGTTGAATTTATAACAATCAAGGGCGAAAACCATGGTATTGTTGATTTTCAAAAACGTTTAAAGTGGAATAATACTATATATGCATGGTTTACAAAATGGCTTAAAGATGATTCTTCATGGTGGGATAGTCTTTATCCTAATGAAAAGTTATAAAAAATTCTTGGTAAGTTGGTTTAAGGTAAATAACTTAAAACAACTTACTAATAGCTATTTGAAATATTCAAACTCTCTAATTGTTAAAAACAAAGCGAGTGTATCTAAATACATTATCTTCTGAATCCAATTTTGCCTATCATCATACTTGTACGAATAGGTATAAGTTACGGTTGGTTCGTTAGGTACCTTAATTGTGCTTTTTACAATATCACTATGTTCATTATAACAATAAACTCCCTCTGTATTCAAACTACTATCCGCATTATTGATAATTTGATTCACAAGATTGCTATTATTATCGTAGGTATATTGGCTAAAATACATAACAAAGGAATTTCTATCCAAGGATACGTCCTCAATTAGATTACGTTTCTTATATTTGTATTTGTTTATTCTAAAAAGTAAATTATTAGAATCATAAATCTTTGATTCAATTACATTTCCTTTTTTATCATACGTATTTATGGTTTTACTCTTTAATCTTCCGTCCGAATCGTAGTGATAATATTCTATAACATTGCCTTCTGAATCGTAAATGTAGGTTGTAGAGTCTAAAAGTGTGTTATCATTTGCATAAAAGTTTCCTCCCAGTGTCAGTCCTTTGTTATTGTATCTGAATATCCACTTATCTATTTGATTGCCTAAATTATCGTAATTGACGATAGAGGTCATATTGCCATCAATATTATAGGTCGCAAAATAGTTTTTCAAATCTTGATTCATAACTATCTCTCCTTTAATAATAGTGTCGGTATTACCAAACGCTTGATAAGAAATTTCTCTGATACTCTTTACCTTACCTTTCAAACCAGCCGTTTCCAATTCGTTAGGTTTGTGAGAACAAGACTGAAATGCAATCGCACCAAAACAAGAAATTAGGCAAAAAAAATTACATAAGTGTTTCATTTACTAATCACGAGAATAAATTTTTTTTTCAGCGAAAATATTTTATTAATCAGTCTGATTATTGGAAAAGTATCAACTCCTAATCTGAATTACCTTGATTTCAATGCGTCGTTCTTCCATAGACTCGGGAAGATATATACTTTGTCGTCTTTCTTCTAAACTTTCAGGGTTAGGAGACGTGCTTTCCAATTTACCAACAGCAAGATGCTTTATTTCTAATAGGGTTTTGCCATCATCGGCAATCGTTTCCATATACGGAACTAATATTCCATTCTTATATGTTCGCATATAATTTTCAACACTTACAATACGCCTTTCCGCCAAATTCTTATTATATTGAGTATCAAACAAAGAC